>DATBMX010000446.1:0-2452 GCA_036554625.1 Aestuariivirgaceae bacterium | reverse complement strand
TGGTTCGAGAAGCAGAACAACACGGGACGTGCGCCGCCCGCCGGAGAAGGAAGTCGTTTCCTTAGACGCGTGGACAAGTTGGAGCAGGTCGATATCGGCCAGCTATCGCCCGATCTGCGTCTCAACAGCCATTTTGCCATGCTCGGGTTCCCTCGATCCGGCACCACGCTTCTGGAGAACGCCCTCGCGGTGCACCCGCTAATCGAGACCTTCGAGGAAATTCCGTCTGACTTGATTTTGTTCAGAGCCATGACCAATGTCGCAGCGGGGGTTTTCGATGCTGAAGATCGCCGCCGCGGCTTCGAAGCCGCGCGCGAACGCTATTATGGTGAATTGCAACGACGAGCGAGAAAGCCCTCAGCCAAGGTTTTTGTCGACAAACTGCCGTTGCGCACAGCCTATATCAAAGTGCTTGAAAAGTTCTTTCCTCGGCGAAAGTACATCTTTTCGATTCGCCACCCCTACGACGTCGTCCTGAGCTGTTTTCAGCAGAGATTCAAGCTGAACCAAGCGATGGAGAATTTTCGCCGCTTCGAAGATGCCTGCGCGCTCTACGACCAGGTGATGCAGCGCTGGTTCGAGGTTTTCCCCGGTCCGAGCGAACGTGTGCACTATGTGAAGTACGATGATCTTGTGCTGAACTTCGACGCGGAAATCGGGAAGGTCCTCGCTTTCCTCAGAGTGGAATGGGACGAGGCGGTACGCAATTTTGCCGCCGCCGCGGAGCGCAGGAAGGTTGCCACTCCGAGCTATGCCAAAGTCAGGGCCGGCCTCGATTTGGGTGTTCAAACCCGCTGGCGAAACTACAGCTTTCTTTTCGAGAAACCCGCGGCAGCGCCGCTCAAGCCTTGGGTTGAGATTCTCGGCTACGAAGCCGCATAATCTCAGGGCAACAGGATGGACGCGCCGGTGGTTTTCCTGCCTTCGAGGTCGCGATGGGCTTGCGCCGCTTCGGCCAAGCGGTAGCGCTGCTTGACCTGAACCTTGATCTTTCCCGTCTCTACCATTGAAAACAGCTCTGAGGCGTTCTCCTGCAGGGCGCGGTCGTCCGCAACATAAGTCATGAGAGTCGGGCGCGTCAGGTAGAGAGATCCCCGCTGCGACAGCCAAAGCAGATCCAGCCCGCGAACGGGACCAGATGCATTGCCATAGCTGACCAGCATGCCACGAGGCCTGAGACAGTCGAGGGAGGTGATCAGAGTTGCCTGCCCGACTCCATCATAGACAACGGCGACGCCTTTGCCTCCAGTGATCTCACGCACGCGCTTGACCACGTCTTCCTGACTATAGTCGACTACATGATGACAGCCGTGAGCAGCCGCGATCTCCGCCTTCCGTGACGAGCCTGTTGTGCCGATGACGAGCGCGCCCAAGGCATTCGCCCACTGACAAAGAATGAGGCCCACGCCACCTGCCGCTGCATGGATCAAGACGGCCTCGCCCGCCTGGACTCTATAGGTCTCACGCAGCAGATAACGCGCCGTCATGCCTTTCAGCATCATTGCGGCAGCTTGCTCATCGCCGATCGAATCGGGGATTTTCGACAGGCGACCGGCCGGATGGTTCTTCGCTTCGGCATAGGCGCCCACCGGCCCGACGCCATAGGCCACCCGGTCGCCAGGCTTCAGCTTTTCCACGCCCTCACCAAGAGCGTCGACCACGCCAGCTGCCTCCAGGCCGAGCCCGCTTGGCAAGGAAACAGGATAGAGACCTGTCCGGTGATAGGTGTCGATGAAATTGACCCCGATGGCTCTTTGACGTATGCGAACCTCTCCCCTCCCCGGCTCCGGCAACTGGATCTCCTGGAGCTGCATCACCTCGGGCCCGCCCGTCTTTTCGATTCGAATGGCTTTCATGGCTCTCGATATCCCGCTTCCGCGGCCAGTCCGCCGAGCCCTTCAATCAAAGGCTTCAGGTGCTTTTCATATCGCCGCCATCTTTGGACAGATGTCTTGTAGACCGGCTGGCGGACCTGCCACTTGCTTGCTGTCATCACTGAGCGCTCGGTCTGTTGGAAGTTCAGGCAGGAGTCGCTCCATTCGAGGCCGAGAAAGGCAATGATGCTCCTTGCCTGCCCTTCCAGATCCTCTACCGATTCCTCATAGCGTATCTCGCGAATGGACTCAGGGAATAGAAGCTTCCAGTGGTCCATAAGGTCAGTGAAGGTCCTGTAGTATGCGCCCAATGATTTCAGTTCATAGGAGTAAGTATGGCGGCTGGCGAATTTCTGAAGGAAGATCGACACGCAAGTGTCCATGGGATTGCGCTGGCAATAAAGAATTTTTGCCTTTGGAAACAACAGCTTAGCCACTCCAAGGTAGCTACCGTTAAGCGGAGCTTTGTCGCAGACCCTCTCCGCATTTGAAGATGATTTCGTGAGTCTAAGCAGATACAGATTTGCCAGTTCCTCGATGCGAGCTTTCGTCACTGAGCGAACGGCGTCCTCATCAAT
>DATBMX010000393.1:0-5874 GCA_036554625.1 Aestuariivirgaceae bacterium | reverse complement strand
CCTGGCCCGCAAATCGGATTCCTGCAGGAATGCATCCGCTGGTGGGATCAGTGGCTCAAGGGAAAGGACACGGGCATCATGGATGAGCCGATGCTCAGGATGTGGATGGAGAACCCGGCACCGCCTGAGTCCTGTCGCGACCAGCGTGAGGGACGGTGGGTCGCGGAGGAGGGCTGGCCTTCCCCGCATATCGCCGAGCAGAATTGGTCTCTGCGGGAAGGACTCCTCACGCGATCGTCGGGACAGACGACGACCGGCACGGCAGCAATCCATCCATGGCAGACGGTGGGATTGGCCGCCGGGCGATGGTGCCCCTATGGCGCGGCGTCCGATCAGCCGCGCGACCAGCGGGAGGAGGCGGGCGGCCAGCTTCTTTTCGACTCAGGGCTGCTCGAAGAGGACATCGAGATCGCGGGCTTCCCCACGCTCCATCTTACGGTTGCGTCGGATCAACCGCAGGCGCTCATCGCTGCGACGCTTTGCGAGATCATGGCCGATGGCGCCGTGGCGCGGGTGAGCTATGGGGTTCTCAATCTCAGCCACAGGGAGGGACATGAAGCGCCCGTCCGCGTGGAACCGGGCATTCCTGTTCACGTGAAAATTCAACTTAACGGCATAGCCCATCGCTTCGCCAAGGGAAATCGCCTGCGGCTTGCGCTTTCGACATCCTATTGGCCGATCATATGGCCCTCGCCCGAACCTGCGAGGATCGATGTCGCGCTCAAGGAAAGCAGGCTCTCACTTCCGGTGCGAAAGCCGCGCGCGGAAGATGCAAGCCTCTCCGCCTTCGCGCCGCCCGAACATGCCACACCCCTCGTTCCGCATTTTCTTGAGCCGGAGGCCAATGGCTGGACGATATGCCATGACGTTCACAGCGCTGTCACGACCGTACGCAGAATCGAAAACGACGGGGTGCGCCGCCATGAAGGGCATGGGATGGAGACGGGCGCGTGGCGGGAAAGCCTCTACAGCATCAAGGCGGATGATCCCTTAAGCGCCACGGTCGATATCGCCACGCGGCGAGGCTATGCGAGGGCGGAATGGGCGGTGTCGAGCACCACGCGCATCGTCATGCATGCGAGCGAAACGCAGTTCCATGTCGAGGCGTTTCTGGAAGCCTTCGAAGGCGACAGGCTTGCGTACAAAAATCATTGGACGCTCGCCATTCCGCGCGACCATGTTTGACCAGCACGGGCAGGAACTTCCTCAAGCCGCTTTCGTTGCCTTCGAGCGCGAGCTCAAATTCAGGGAGCGACGATGATCCACGGAAGAGCAAAAAGGGACGGCACGGGCCGTGCGCTCGGAGCCTTGAGCATCGCATTGGGAGTCTTCGATCTCGTCGCCGCGCGAAGGATCGCCCGCATCATCGGGATGCCGCGCAGCGAAGGCCTGATCCGGGCCTGCGGCGTGCGCGAAATGGTGAGCGGGGCAGGCATGATCGCCGCGCGCAATCGCGCACCCTGGGTGTGGAGCCGGATCGCCGGCGATGCGCTCGATGTGGCTGGGCTGGCGCCGGGACTGGCCAGGACCAATGAGCGGAGGAAGTATGCGTGGCTCATGCTGGCCGGCGTCGCCGCGATCACGGCGGTTGACCTCCTCTATGCGCGGAAGCTGGCGCAGAGGCCGCTGTAGAGCGCTTCAGGCGTCATGGCGAGGAAACCTGCCGCGGCATTGACAGGTTCAGGCCCGCCATGGCTTCGTCGCAGCATGAAACAGCTGGCAAACATCATGCACCCGCCCATCGTCACGCTTGCGCCCGGCGATCGGGTGGGCAAAGCCATCGAGCTCATTCGGTCGAGCTCAAAGGACCACCCGTTCACCTATCCGATGGTCGTCGACGACAAGCGACGACTCGTCGGCGTGTGCACGCTACGCGACCTCATACTGGCGTCGCCGGAGAGGCCGGTCAGAGAGGTCATGATCAAGAATCCGGTGACGCTGGCGCGCAGCCTCGATGTGGCGGCGGCGCTCGAGCGCATCAGGGGACTCGAAATCCCGGAGTATCCGGTGGTGAACCGCGGTGGAAAGCTCGTCGGCGTGGTGCGCACGACGCGGCTGCATGAACTCGAGGAGGGAAGGCTCGCCGCCCTGCCGGGCCGCATGGTGGGCGTGGCCGAAGAGGAAACGATCGCCACGCCGTTCGCCGCATCGGTTCGCTCGCGGCTGCCGTGGCTCATGATCAATCTCATCACTGCGTTCGGCGCGGGACTGGTGGTCGGCAATTTCCAATCGACCATCGACCGGGTCGTTCTGCTCGCGGCCTTTCTGCCGGTGCTTGCCGGCCAGTCGGGCAACACGGGAGCGCAGGCGCTCGCCATCACCTTGCGGACGCTGGAGCGGCAGGGACACACGCGCTTCTTTGGCGAGGCCTTGTGGAAGGAGTTGCGACTGGGACTGCTGCACAGCGCGGTGACGGGCGTCATCGTGGCGGCGGCGATCTATGCGGTCGCCATCATGCAGGGAAACAGCGGGCCGCTCGTTCTTGGAGGAATTGGATTTGCCGCGACCGTGCTTTCCGTCGTCATCAGCGGGCTGTCCGGCGCGACGGTGCCCGTGGCGTTGCGCAAGCTCGGCGCCGATCCCGCGGCGGCATCGAGCATCATCCTCACCACCATCACCGATATCGTGAGCATGGGGTCCATGCTCATCCTCGCGTCCATACTCATCGACCGGCTCACCTAAGCGGATTTGGTCAATGCGATACGCCGCGCGTGAGGGCAAGGAGATGCAGGGCAGCGAGGATGACGATGAGCAGGCCGAGGAACATGATAGGCGTCGTCGGGATCATCCGAGGATCGAGGGTCGCGCGCGGCTTTCGCTCGAGCCAGATCATTGCAGCGGCGAGGGCGAAACCGGCGAGCAAGGCAAGCAAGGTGAGCAGCGATTCGAGATGATTCATGCCAGAGTGTCCTGGTTGACATGGGTGGGCTCGCCAACTATGGTCCGCCGCGACAGAACCCTGCCTTGGGGCATTACCGCATTTAAGTGACGTTCATGAAAGTCCGCAACTCGCTCAAGTCGCTTGCCAAGCGGCATCGCGCCAACAGAATGGTGCGCCGCAAGGGGCGAATCTACATCATCAACAAGGTCAACCCGCGCTACAAGGCGCGGCAAGGCTGAGCCACGCCATCACCGAGTTTTGATCGTTCTCTCGGGGTCCAGGTCGGACGACGGCTTTCTTGCGTGCGCGACGCAGTTTAAATAAGCGGCGATGCGCGCCATCTTGACGTCTCTCGTTCTCGTGACCGGGCTTGTGGCCCATGCCCTCGCCCAAACGGCTCGGGAGGGAACGAATGAGCCCGCTCAGCCGCTCGGCCCGACGACGGAACTCAGCACCGAGGAGCAAAGGGATGAGCTTCTCGACCGACTGTTCGGCCGGCTAAAAACAGCCAAGAGCGAGAAAGAGGCCAAGGCGGTGGAGCAGTCGATCTGGCGCCTGTGGACGCACTCAGGCAGCGCAACAGACGATCTCCTCCTCGAGCAGGCGACGAAAAGCATGAATGCGCGGCAATATGACCGCGCACTCGACATCCTCGACGCCATCATCGAGCATTCGCCCGATTTCAGCGAGGCCTACAACAAGAGAGCGACGGTGAATTACGTGGTGGGCCGGCTGGACCAGTCGCTCGCCGACATCAGCAAGGTTCTGTCACTCGAGCCCAGGCATTTCGGCGCCCTCTCGGGGCTCGGCATGATCAGACGCGACAAGGGCGACGACCGCGGCGCACTCGAAGCGTTTCGCGAGGCGCTGGCGATTCATCCTTACATGGACAATGTGCAGGATGCGGTGCGCTCGCTCGAAAAAGAGATCGAGCAGAAAATCTGACCCTGCCGCCACCCGCTCAGCGCGAGGCGGAGGTGCCTTCGCCGACATAGGCGATGCGCAGCATGTTGGTAGTGCCCGGCGTGCGCAGCGGAACGCCGGCGGTGATGATGATGCGCTGGCCGGGCTCGGCGAAATTCTCCTCGGCGGCGATGCGACAGGCCTTGAACACCATGTCGTCGAGGTCGTCGGCATCTTCGGTCAAAACGCAATGAAGGCCCCAGACGAGGGCGAGCCGGCGGCCGGTCTGCGGGTTGGGGGTGAGAGCGATGATCGGCACGTCGGGGCGCTCGCGCGCGGCGCGCAAGCCGGTCGAGCCGGAGGAGGTGTAGCAGACGATGGCGGCCAGACGCAGCGTCTCCGCGACGATGCGGGCAGCGGCGGAGATGGCGTCGGCAGCGGTCAGCTCGGGATCGGTACGCTGGGCATGAATGATGCCGCGAAAATGAGGATCGCGTTCCACGGCCCGAGCGATCTGGTCCATCATGGCGACTGCCTTGGCCGGCCATTTGCCAGCCGCCGATTCGGCCGACAGCATCACGGCGTCGGCGCCCTCGAAAACGGCAGTGGCGACATCGGATACCTCGGCCCTGGTCGGCACTGGATCGTGAACCATCGATTCCAGCATCTGGGTGGCAACGATGACCGGGCGGCCTGCCTTGCGGGCGGCGCGGGTGATCTGCTTCTGACGGCCGGGCACCTCCTCGATCGGCAGCTCGACGCCCAGATCGCCGCGCGCAATCATTATGCCATCGGAGAGTTCGAGAATCTGATCGAGCTCGCCGAGTGCGGAGGGCTTCTCAATCTTCGCCATCACGCCGGCGCGGTTGCGGATGAGCTTGCGAGCTTCCGCCACATCGTCGGGGCGCTGCACGAAGGACAGCGCAATCCAGTCGACGCCGATGCTCGCGGCGAGCTCAAGATCGGCGCGGTCCTTGGCCGTGAGCGCCGGGACGGCGACGATCGTGTCGGGCAGGTTCAGGCCCTTGCGGGAGGACAGGGCGCCGCCATAGACAACCTTGGTCGTGATCTTCGAAGGGGTGACTTCGAGAACATGAACGCGCACGCGTCCATCGTTCAGAAGAATGGCCTGGCCCGGGGCGACCGACTGAAAGATCTCGCGATGGGGAAGATTCACGCGACCGGCATCGCCCGGAGAGGGATCGTCATCGAGAACGAACTGTCCGCCCGCGGCAATCATGATCTGTTCCTCGGCGAAGGTTCCGATGCGCAGCTTGGGCCCCTGCAGATCGACAAGAACGCCGATGGGACGTCTCTGCCGACTCTCGATGGCGCGGATGGTTTCGCAATAGCGGCTGAGCAGGTCATGCGAGGCATGGCTCATATTGATGCGGAACACGTCCGCACCGGCCAGGAACAGGCTTTCGATCTGCTCAGGTGTGGAAGAGGCAGGGCCCAGCGTCGCGACGATCTTTACGCGGCGGGTTCGCCTCACTGGCTGGTCTGCTCCGTCGTCTTTTCACCGGAAAGAGACACGGTCCAGTCAGTCTCCTCCTTGGTATCGACCTCGAAGAAGCCCGTCTTCTGATAGCCACGCTCCTTGCAGTCCTTGATGCCGCGGATCGTGAAGATCTTGTCGCGCGTGCACATGACGGCCTTGCCGCCCCAGGCGCCGCCCTTGTCGTAATCGACGGCGTAGATGTAGTAGTAGCGGGCGATGAGGGCGCCTTTCAGGAGCGTTTCGCAGGCATTCGGGCCGATGTTCCACCAGCCCTCTGACGCCCAGCCCTTGGAATCCTTATAGCCAAGAGCAACGCCGACGCGATTGGGCGTGTTGTTGCATAGTTTGAGATCGGCCAGGGCCGGCGTTGCGCCCAGGGCCATGGCCCCCAGGGACATCGCCAGAAGAGCGGCAGCTCTGTTATTCATGAGTCCAAGCAGGCCTCGCATTCCACACTCCCCCAATGGAGCCAATTTGGCGGGTGACAATCCAATTCGAGCTGCCGATTCGTTTGTCTCACTTGCGCGCGCAATTCTGGCAGCAAGATGACGCCTTCCCGCCGCAATATATGGAAAGGAACGCCGGGTGC
>DATBMX010000354.1:0-7547 GCA_036554625.1 Aestuariivirgaceae bacterium | reverse complement strand
CAACGCCTATATCGCGGTAGCCGCCATCGGCATGTCCATGGTCATCATTTCCGGCCATATCGACGTATCGGTCGGCTCGCTCATCGGCGTCATCGCGACAATCGCGGGAACGCTTGCCGTAAACGGCTATCCCATTTGGGTTGCGTGGCTTGCTCCCATTCTCTTCGCCATCGCCGTAAATGCGGCGGTCGGGGCGCTCGTCGCCTATAGCCGCATCCCTTCCATCGTGGCGACTCTCGGCATGCTGTCGATCCTCAAAGGCGGCCTCATCAGCGCCACGGCGGGGGCATGGATCACCGACATGCCGGCCGATTTCATGATCGCACAGGTGCGCATCTTCGGCATTCCCTCTCCGGTCTATTTCATGGTGATCCTCACCATCGCTGCGGCCTTGTTCATGCGCCACACCGATTTCGGCCGCGCCATCTATGCGGTGGGCGGGAATAGCGAAGCTGCGCGCGCAGCTGGCCTCAACCCCGAGAGAACGGTCGTCGGCGTCTTCGCCCTGCATGGCCTGTTTGCCGGCATCGCCGGGCTGTTGTTCGCCACCCAACTGCAGGTGATCCAGTCGACCGTGCCGCCCAATCTGGAACTCACAGTCATCACGGCATCCGTCATCGGCGGCGTCTCGATTCTCGGCGGCACGGGCACGGTGATCGGGTCGACCCTGGCGGCCATCCTTTTCGCAGCCATAGGCTCGGCCTTGATATTTCTCAACGTCTCGGCCTACTGGCTGCGCGCGGTGCTTGGCCTCCTGATCCTCGCTACCGTTCTGGCCGACATGGCGCGGCGGCGGAGGGTTCTGTGACGGGCGCTCTGCTGCGTCATGAGGCAGTTCTCGCCTGTCTCGTGTGCGTGGCTCTCGCCGGCCTCGCCTTTTTGTCGGATCGCTTCTTCACCACGGAGAATCTCCTCAACCAGGGGCGGCTCATGTCGGAAGTCGGTCTCGTTGCCCTGGCGATGACCTTCGTCATCATCACGGGCGGCATCGACCTTTCGGTGGGATCGATCCTGGGCTTGAGCGCAATCCTCCTTGGCGTGTTCTGGCAGAATGCCGGTCTGCCGCTCGAAGCGGCAATCGTGCTCGCCATCGCCAGCGGCACACTGGCAGGACTCGTCAATGGAATCATCATCACGCGCTTCAAGGTGCCGCCTCTGATCGCAACCCTGGCAACGCTGGCACTTTACCGCGGCCTGGCGGAAGGCATAAGCCAGGCGCGGTCGGTGCGGGGCTATCCCAATTGGTTCTTCGCCTTTGGACAGGGCGAGGTGCTGGGCATTCCCTTTCAACTCTGGGTTCTGGCGGTCGCAACCGTCGTTTGCGCGGTGATACTTGGGCTCACGCCTTTCGGTCGCGCCACCTACGCCATAGGTGCCAATGAAGTGGCGGCGCGCTTTTCCGGCATTAGAGTCGATGCGACCAAACTGTGGATCTATGCGGGGACCGGGTTCCTCGCCGCACTTGCGGCGGTGATCTTCGTCTCGCGCGTGACGACGACACGCTCGGACATGGGCACCGGGCTCGAGCTTGACGTCATCACCGGCGTGGTGCTGGGCGGGACGAGCATCTTCGGCGGCAGAGGCACGATCATCGGCACGGCGCTCGGCCTTATCCTCATACAGGCCCTGAAGAATGGCCTTGCTCTTTCGGGTGTAAAGGGAGACGGTACGATCGTGGTCATCGGCATCGTGCTCATCATCGCAATTCTGGTAAGCGCCGTGATCGACCGCAGCAGAGGCGGCTGAGTTTGGGAGGATCGCCGGGCCGGACCGCCGCCGGCGCCGGGCAAGTACATGGAGCGTTGGAAATGATGAAGCTAACGATGGCTGCGGCTCTGTGCCTTGGCCTCATGAGCGGAACAGCAGTCGCGGCATCGGCATGGACGGGGGGAGATGATCTGCCGACGAACGCGCTCGCCTGCGATGGTACTGCAGGAGCAGCCCAGGCGAAGCCATATGACGGAGGAGAGCCAGCCAATCCACCCGACAGAGCGAGCAAGAAGATCACGGTCGTCGACATTCCGAAGCTCATCGGCATCGGTTACTTCAACGCCACGTCCAAGGGCATTCAGGATGCCGCCACGGAGCTCGGCAATGTGGATGCGAAGACCGACGGCCCGACAAAGGCCAACATCGATGAACAGATCACGTTCATCGACAATTACATCACCTCGGGCGTCGACGGGATCCTGTTTGCAGCCAACGACCCCGTCGCCATCGCGCCTGTTCTCAAGAAGGCGCTGTCGAAGGGCATCAATGTGGTCGGCTACGACGCCAATTCAACGCCGGATGCGCGGCAATGGTTCGTCAACCAGGCGGAGTTCAACGGCATCGCCAAGGCCTTGATCGACAACATGGCCAAGGAAATCGGCGAGGAGGGCGCCTTCGCCATCGTGACCTCCACTTTCACGACTCCGAACCAGGCGCGCTGGATTGCCGAAATGGCAGCCTATGCCGCGGCGTGCCATCCCAAGATGAAGTGGCTCGAGACCGTCGAGGCTCAGGAAGACAACAATCTCTCCTTCAATCAGGCGACGACGCTCATCAACAAACATGGCGATGAGCTGAAAGGAATTTTCGGCATGACGTCGGTGGCAACGCCGGCTTCGGCGGAAGCCGTCACGCAGGCGGGGAAATGCGGTCAGATCGCGGTGGTCGGACTTGCCACGCCAAATGCCATGAAGCCCTATGTGGAGAAGGACTGCGTCAAGTCGGTGGTGCTGTGGAACCCGGTCGACCTCGGCTATGCGGCGATGCATGTCATGCGGCAGGTGGCCGACGGGGCGCTCAAAGCCGGCGCCACCAGCGTCAAGGCCGGCAAGCTCGGCGATCTCCAGGTCATCAACGGATCGGAAATCCTGCTCGGACCGCCGTTCATTTTCACGAAAGCGAATATCGGCGAGTTTGATTTCTGATCGACAGAGTGCCTGCATGCGCGCCGACCCCTGGGCCGGCGCGCAATTGCTGCGATCCAGTCGTTCATGAGCAATTCGACAGTCATTCCCTCGCTGTGGGACGACGCCAAGGCGGCCGGTCTCGACGAAGCCGAGCTTCTTCTCTACCGCTCCAATCTTCTCGGCTCCGATCTGCGAATCACCAATTTCGGAGGAGGAAATACATCGGCCAAGATCGAGATGACCGATCCGCTGAGCCGGCAGCCGGTCAGGGTTCTATGGGTGAAGGGATCAGGCGGCGATCTCGGCTCGATGAGCATCGAAGGCTTCGCCACGCTTTATCTCGACAAGCTCGAACAACTCAAAAACCTTTACCGCGGGCTGGCATATGAAGACGAAATGGTTGCCTATCTCGACCATTGCACGTTCAATCTCAACCCCCGCGCTGCGTCGATCGATACGCCGCTGCACGCCTTCATCCCTGTCAAACATGTCGACCACGTTCACCCCGATGCGGTGATCGCGATTGCGGCATCGAGGGACGCCCGCCGCCTGACGAAGGAGATTTTCGTTGACGAGATCGGCTACATAGGCTGGCAGCGTCCGGGCTTCGACCTCGGCCTCAAGCTTGGCGCGATGGCTCGCGAAAATCCAGGCTACAGGGGCGTTGTGCTGGGACAGCACGGTCTTTTCACCTGGGCAGAGGACGCGAAGGACGCCTATGAGACGACGCTGCGCATCATCAACAAGGCGGCAGCATGGATCGTACAGAACAACAGGAAGCCGACTTTCAGGGGCGAGTCGCGCGCAGCCCTGCCTAAAGCCGAGCGGCGCTCGGCCGCCTTGCGCCTGATGCCGCTTGTCCGCGGACTCGTGGCGCGGCCTGAAATGAAGATCGGTCATTTCACCGACGCGCCGGAGGTGCTCGAGTTCGTCAATTCGAACGCGTTCGACGAGCTGGCGCCGCTTGGCACCTCCTGTCCCGATCATTTCCTGCGCACCAAGATCCGCCCCCTGATCGTGCCTGGCGATGCAAGCCAGGCTCAGCTCAGCCAGCTCATCGCAGACTACCGGGAGAGCTACGCCAGCTACCATGCGCGCAACAGCCAAGTTGATTCTCCTCCCATGCGGGACCCCAATCCGGTCATCTATCTGGTGCCGCAGGTCGGCATGGTGACGTTCGCCCGCGACAAGGCCACGGCCAGAATCGCCGCCGAGTTCTATGTCAACGCCATCAATGTGATGCGCGGGGCTTCAGGCGTATCCTCTTATCAGGGTCTTGCCGAAGGCGAGGCTTTCAACATCGAATATTGGCACCTCGAGGAAGCGAAGCTCAAGCGCATGCCAAGACCCAAGAGCTTGGCTGGGCGCGTTGCGCTCGTCACGGGCGGGGCGGGAGGCATTGGCGGGGCGGTGGCGCGGCGCCTTCTTTCCGAAGGCGCATGCGTGGTGCTTGCAGACATCGATGAGCCCTCTCTGGCCAGCGCTGTTGCAGATTTCGCCAAAAGCTACGGAAAGGACAATGTCGTTGGCACGAAAGTGAACGTTACATCGGAAGAGTCGGTCATCGACGCCTTCGACATGGCGACGATCGCCTTCGGCGGCCTCGACATTCTTGTCAACAACGCAGGCATTTCCTCCGCGGCACCTGTCGAAGAAACGACGCTCGACATTTGGAACCGCAACATGTCTATCCTGAGCACCGGATATTTTCTTGCCGGCCGGGAAGCATTCCGGCTGATGAAGCGCCAGGGCTCCGGCGGCGCAATGGTGTTCATCGGCTCGAAGAACGCGGTGGCCGCATCGGCGGGAGCCTCAGCCTATTGCACGGCCAAGGCGGCGGAGCTCCATCTCGCCCGCTGCATGGCGCTCGAGGGGGCGCCGTTCGGAATCCGGGTCAATGTCGTCAACCCCGACGCGGTGCTGCGCGGATCGAAGATCTGGCAAGGCGAATGGCGCCAGCAGCGGGCGGCGTCCAACAAGATCGCCGAAGAAGATCTCGAAGAGCATTATCGAAAACGATCGCTCTTGCAGCGCTCGGTCTATCCCGAAGACGTTGCGGAAGCGGTCTATTTCCTCGCGTCAGAGCTTTCCTCGAAATCAACTGGCAATTTCATAAATGTGGATGCCGGCAACGCGCAGTCCTTCACGAGGTAGCTCATGGCGTTTGCCATCTCAGATGATTTCATCGCCGGAGAGAACCGCGCACTCAAGGCCGCACTGGCGGAGGATTACGCCGCGCTCGGGCGGCAGCTCAAGCGGCGCCAAATCGACATCGAGCAGATCGTTGACAAGGCAGGCGGCTTTACCGTGGCCGTGCCGACCTGGGGGGTGGGAACCGGAGGTACGCGATTCGCACGTTTTCCCGGACCGGGCGAGCCGCGAGACATCCATGACAAGCTCGAGGACTGTTGGGTCATACACCAGCTGTCGCGCGTCACGCCCACTGTCTCACCGCATTTCCCGTGGGACAGGGTCTCCGATTATTCGGCGTTGAAAGAGGCCGCAGCCGCGCATGGCCTCAGTTTCGATGCAGTGAATTCAAACACATTCCAGGATCAAAAGGAGCAACGCCACTCCTACAAATTCGGCTCGCTTAGCCATGTCGACAAATCCACGCGCGAGCTTGCGATTGCACATAATCTCGAATGCATCGACATCGGGCAAAAGCTGGGCTCGAAGGCGCTTTCCGTGTGGATTGCGGATGGATCGAATTTCCCCGGCCAGTCCGATCTCAGCGGCGCGTTCGACCGCTATGTCGAGTCGATGAAGGCCATCTATGCGCATCTGCCGGAAGACTGGAGCGTCTTCATTGAGCACAAGCTTTATGAGCCGGCCTTCTACTCAACCGTCATCGCCGATTGGGGCTCGAGCCTCCTGGCGGCGCAGGAGCTCGGTGCGAAAGCCAGATGTCTCGTCGACCTGGGTCATCACGCTCACAGCACCAATATCGAGCAGATCGTCGCGCGGCTCATCCGAGCAGGCAAGCTCGCCGGCTTTCACTTCAATGATGCTAAATACGGCGATGACGATCTCGATGCCGGCTCGATCGACCCGTTCCGCCTCTTTCTCATCTTCAACGAGCTTGTTGCGGCAGAGCAGCGGAGCGCGACTGGTTTCGCGCCCGCCCATTTGATCGACCAGTCACACAATGTCACCGATCCAATCGAGAGCCTCATCGCTTCGGCAATCGAAATCCAGAGGGCCTATGTTCAAGCTCTCCTGGTGGACCGCCAGGGGCTGGCGCAGGCCCAGCTCGAGTGCGACGCCATGATGGGACATCGCCTCATGAAGCTTGCCTTTACCACCGATGTGACACCTATCCTGGCCGAATCGCGCCGTCGCAAGTCGGGCGCAATCGATCCGATCGCCGTCTATCGCAAGAGCGGCTATCGGCGGGCCAAGGCCAAGGAGCGGCCGATGCAATCCGTCGCCTCGGCGGGGATCGTGTAAAGCCTTTCATTCCGGCGCAAGCGCCTGGATTTTGACGTTTCAGGAAGTGGATTTTGGTGGAGCAGAGGGGGATCGAACCCCTGACCTCGGCATTGCGAACGCCGCGCTCTCCCAACTGAGCTACTGCCCCGATACGGGCGTTCGGCGTATGTAGGCGGCGGCTCTCCTCGCTGTCAAGGCGCTCGCTTCCTTGCGCTTCGCTGCGGCGGCGGGTAGATGTGTGGCGCACTTCACCCTGGGCAATCCTTCATGAATCCGTTCATCTGGCTCATCATCACAATCATCGACATCTATTGGTGGGTCGTCATAGCCATGGTGATCATGTCATGGCTCCTGGCGTTCAATGTTGTGAACATCCACAATCCTTTCGTGCGCCAGCTCTCCTACGTGCTGGCGCGGCTGACGGAGCCTCTGCTCGCCCCGATCCGACGGGTTCTGCCGAGCATGGGCGGGCTCGATTTGTCGCCCATCGTGCTGTTCGTCGGGCTCATATTCGTCCGCTATCTGGTCATCTACTATTTCGTGCAGTCGGTCTAAGCCACTTTCAAGCGTGATGGGGAGACCGAATGACGGCCAGGATCATTGACGGAAAGGCATATGCCAGCCGGCTCCGCCAGCAAGTTGCGGAGACCGTCGCCGCGCTCAAGAGCAAGCATGGCCTTACTCCGGGGCTCGCCGTCGTTCTTGTTGGCGACAATCCGGCAAGCCAGGTCTATGTGCGCAACAAGCACAAGCAGACGCTGGAAGCGGGCATGAACTCCTGGGAACACCGGCTGCCGGCGGATCTGGCGGAGAGCGAGCTTCTGGCGCTTGTCGAGAAGCTCAATGGAGATCCCGCCGTGCATGGCATTTTGGTGCAGCTGCCGCTCCCCAAGCATATAGACTCATCGAAGGTCATCAACGCCCTGCGCCCCGACAAGGACGTCGATGGCTTCAATGTGATCAATGCTGGACGCCTGGCAACCGGCCAGGATTCGCTCGTGCCCTGCACGCCGGCCGGGTGCATCCTTCTCGCCAAGGACACGCTTGGTCGTCTAGAAGGATTGAACGCGGTGGTGATCGGACGGTCGAACATCGTCGGCAAGCCCGTCGCGCAGCTTTTGCTCAACGAAAATTGCACGGTCACGATCGCTCATTCGCGAAGCAGAGACCTGCCTGAAATCAGCCGGAGGGCCGATCTCGTCGTCGCCGCGGTCGGTC
>DATBMX010000342.1:0-5655 GCA_036554625.1 Aestuariivirgaceae bacterium | reverse complement strand
GGGATTTCTCTTTGCCGACGGCGTCTATGAGGTCACTGCGGTGATAGGGGGGCGACTCATCGACTATCGGCCTCATATGGAGAGGCTCGAGCGGTCTCTGCGCGAACTCAGAATCGCGATGCCCTGCACGCCTGCAGAATTGCAGCACATGCATGAGGAGATGGTGCTGCGAAACACGCTGCACGAGGGGCTCGTCTATATGCAAATCACGCGCGGCCCCGAGGATAGAGACTTCAAATTTCCCAAAGCTGCGCAGCCCACTCTCGTGGCCTTCACGCAGACAAAGAGTCTTCTCGACAACTCCGATGCCGCAACGGGCGTGAAAATCATCACCGTGCCTGATTTGCGCTGGGCGCGGCGCGACATCAAATCGATCATGCTGCTCGCGCCCGTGCTCGGCAAGCAGGCCGCCCATGAGGCGGGAGCGTTCGAGGCGTGGATGGTCGAACAGGGCGAAGTGACGGAAGGTACATCGTCCAACGCCTATATCGTCAAGGACGATCAGGTGATCACCCAGCCTCTGTCAAACCGCATTTTGGCAGGCGTCACGCGGCGCGTGCTGATGGAGATCGCCCAGCAGAGCGGACTGCGCATGGTAGAGCGGCCGTTCACGCCACAGGAAGCCTATGCGGCGGATGAGGCGTTCCTGACGAGTGCGTCGAACTTCGTGCTGCCGATCGTCGAGATCGACGGGAAGCGTATTGGTGGGGGACAGCCGGGGCCGATGTCGCGTCGCTTGCGCGAGATGTTCATCGAGCGCGCCCTGGCGAGCGAGACTTCCGTTTCGCATTAGCGCTGGCTCGAACGCCAATCGGGATTGATACAGGGCACAAGATTGGACGGGGGCAAAGGATCGCGCCCCAGGATATGATCGGCGGCTTTTTCTCCAATCATGATTGTCGGCGCATTGAGATTGCCGTTGGTGATCCGCGGTATGATCGACGAGTCGGCGACGCGAAGATTCTCGACGCCGATCACGCGGCATTCGGCGTCAACCACGGCAAGAGGATCGTCTGTGGCACCCATGCGGCAGGTGCCGCAGGGGTGATAAGCACTTTCCGCGTGATCCCTGATGAAGGCATCGATATCCTCATTGCTCGAGGCGCCATCACCGGGCTGTATCTCGCGGCCCTTGTACTTGGCGAAGGCCGGCTGATCGAAAATCTCGCGGGTGAGTCGCACGCAGGCGCGGAACTCCTGCCAATCGTCGGGATGGGACATATAGTTGAACTTGATCACCGGCGGCTCGCGAGGATCGGCCGAGCGCAAGCGCACGTAGCCGCGAGACTTCGTTCGCATCGGACCCACATGCACCTGAAAGCTGTGGGCCGGGGCAGCCGAACGGCCGTCGTAGCGCATGGCGATCGGGAGAAAGTGATATTGGATGTCGGGGTATTCAACGCCGGCGCGCGAGCGGATGAAGGCACATGATTCGAAGTGATTGGTCGCACCAAGACCTCTTCTCCAGATGAGCCACTCCGCTCCGATCAAACCCTTCGCAAAGAGCCCGAGCTTGGGATAGAGCGAGACGGGGAGCAGGCACTCATACTGAAAATAGACCTCCAGGTGATCGTGGAGGTTTTCGCCGACGCCGGGAAGATGATGCATCGGCTCTACGCCGACGGCCTTCAGGTTATCGGCGCCGCCGATACCTGACAGGAGCAGCAGGCGCGGAGAGTTGATGGAGCTTGCCGCGAGAATGATTTCGCGATTGGCGCGCGCAGTTCTGATTCTTCCAAATCGCTCATACTCAATTCCAGTCGCACGCTTCCCTTCGAGAATGATGCGCCGCGCGAAAGCCCTTGTTTGCAGACGAACATTGGCACGGCGCAGAGCGGGGCGGAGATAGGCATTGGCCGTCGACCAGCGGCGGCCCTTCCAAACGGTCATCTCCATCGGGCCGAAGCCTTCCTGGCGCGAACCATTGTAATCCATAGTGACCGGATAGCCGGCCTGGCGGCCGGCTTCGATGAAAGCGCCGTAGAGCGGATTCGCCAAGCTGCCGCGGGTGACGTGGAGCGGACCAGATGTACCGCGCCAGCCTTCCTCGCCCCCGTGGCTCGTCTCCGCGCGTTTGAAATAGGGCAGCACATGCCGAAAGCCCCAGCCGCGGGCTCCCATCTTCTCCCAGCCATCGAAATCCCTTGCATGACCGCGCACATAGACCATGCCGTTAATGGACGAGGAGCCTCCAATCACCTTTCCGCGCGGCGTCACGAGCCGGCGGCCACCTAGGCCCGGTTCGGGTTCGCTCAAGAATCCCCAGTCGTAACGCGGCATGTTCATGGGATAGGAAAGGGCCGAGGGCATCTGAATCAGGGGGCCCATATCGCTCCCGCCATATTCCAGGACGAGGACGGTATGCTTGCCGTCCTCGCTCAACCGATAGGCCATAGCCGATCCGGCGGAACCCGATCCAACGATGATATAGTCAAAGGCAGACGTCATTGCGCGGCGGCGTTGCACGTTGTGTTTGAGCGGGGCCTAAACTAAAAGTACTGGAGAAGGTTGCAAAGGGAGGAAGATGATGAAATTCGGCATAAGAACCCTGATCACCGGTGCCGCAATGTTGGGACTCGCGGCCTTTTCGTCAACGGTCATGGCTGCCGATCCGGAGAGCTGCAAAAAGGTGCGATTTTCGGATGTCGGCTGGACCGATATTACGGCGACAACCGCCGTCGCCACCGTGATCCTGGAAGCTCTGGGCTACGAGCCGGAGGCGCAAGTGCTGTCGGTTCCCGTGACCTACACGTCTCTCAAGAACAAGGACATTGACGTGTTTCTCGGAAACTGGATGCCAACCATGGAGAACGACATCAAGCCCTATCGCGAAGATGGTTCGGTCGAGACGCTCGGCGCCAATTTGGAAGGGGCGAAATACACACTTGCAGTGCCCAAATACACGCATGAGGCGGGACTCAAGGATTTCGCCGATATCACGAAGTTCAAAGACCAGCTTGGCGGGAAAATCTACGGCATCGAGCCCGGCAACGACGGCAACCGACTGATCCTCGACATGATCAACAACGACAAGTTCTCACTCAAGGGATTCGAACTGGTGGAATCCTCCGAGCAGGGAATGCTGGCGCAGGTAGCGAAGTCGGTCAAGGCGAATGAGCACGTCGTGTTTCTCGGCTGGGAGCCGCATCCCATGAACGCCAATTTCGAGATGGCCTATCTCTCGGGAGGCGATGAGGTGTTCGGGCCGAACTTCGGCGGTGCAACAGTCTTTACCAATGTTCGGCAGGGGTACATTTCCGAATGCCCCAACGCCGGCAAGTTCGTCTCGAACCTGAAATTCACGCTCCAGATGGAAAACGAGATCATGGGCGCGATCCTCAATGACGGTAAGGACGCCAAGGTTGCCGCAAAGGAGTGGCTCAAGGCCCATCCGGAAGTGGTCGGGCCATGGCTTGAAGGTGTGACGACCTTCGATGGCGGCGACGGCAAGGGAGCCGTCAACATGGCGCTGCAAAGCTGACACAACCCGCGCGCGGAAAGCAGGCGTTCCGCGCGCATATCTAATCTTCGATGGATCCGATCACCGAATTTCTCACCAGATGGAAGCTCCCCATCGGCCAATGGGGAAAGCAGTTCTTCGAGTTTCTGACTACCTATTTCGAGCGGTTCTTCGATGCCATTTCACGCGGCATCGGCTTCATACTCGATCTTCTGATCGGCGGCCTTCTCTGGCTGCCTCCGCCGGTGACTGTGGCGATGATCGCAGGGCTCGCCTTTCTCTTGCGACGATCGTGGGCCTTGAGTCTTGGCGTTGCGGGGGGCCTCATCTTCATCATCAATCAGGAGCTGTGGAAGGAGACAATGGAAACGCTGGCGCTCGTGGTCGGGGCCACCACCCTGTCCATGGCCATCGGCGTTCCCTTGGGGATCGCCGCCGGCCATCGCGAATGGCTCTATCGTTTCCTGCAGCCGCTGCTCGACCTGATGCAGACGCTGCCGACGTTCGTCTATCTCATTCCGGCTCTCGTCCTCTTCGGCCTCGGCGTCGCGCCGGGTCTGATCGCGACGGTGATCTTCGCAATACCGGCGCCGATCAGGCTCACCTATCTCGGCATCACGTCGGTGCCGAAGCAGTTGATCGAGGCAGGTGAGGCATTTGGGGCGACGCGCAGGCAGCTCTTGTGGAAAATCGAGCTCCCCGCCGCATTGCCGACGATCATGGCAGGATTCACACAGTGCATCATGCTGTCGCTGTCGATGGTGGTGATTGCGGCTCTCGTCGGTGCCAATGGACTGGGCAAGCCCGTGGTGCGGGCGCTCAACTCTGTCAATGTGCCGCTCGGACTCGAGGCGGGGCTCGCCATCGTCGTCCTGGCCATCATCCTCGATCGCGTGTGCCGCGTTGAGGCAGTCACACCGGCAGAGAAGCCCAAATGAGCGTGCCGGCCGTATCCTTCAGGAACGTCGACATATTGTTCGGGCGGGACGCGAGGTTAGGGCTTGAACTGCTCGATCGGGGTGCCACGCGCAATGAGATTCTGCAGAAGACCGGCGTGGTTTTGGGATGCGCCGATGCCACCCTCGACGTCGGCGAGGGCGACATCTGCGTGCTCATGGGCCTTTCAGGATCTGGAAAGTCCACACTCGTGCGCGCCGTCAACGGATTGAACCGGCCCAATCGGGGCAGGGTGCTGGTCAAGGACGGAGACGGCGTGGTGGATGTCGCGGGATGCGATGAGCAAGTCTTGCGCCGAATTCGAATGTCGCGTGTGGCCATGGTGTTCCAGCAGTTTGCTCTCCTGCCATGGCGGACAGTCGAACAAAACGTGGGTTTTGGGCTCGAACTCTCCGGCATCGCGGAAGCGGAGCGACTGCAACGCGTTTCGAAGCAGCTGGAGCTCGTCGGCCTCGAACAATGGGCGCACAAGTATGCTCATGAGCTGTCGGGCGGCATGCAGCAGCGCGTGGGCCTGGCCCGGGCCTTCGCCACCGAGGCGCCAATCCTGCTCATGGACGAGCCGTTCTCGGCGCTCGACCCTCTCATTAGGACCCACTTGCAGGACGAACTGCTCATCCTACAGAAAAGCCTGAGACGGACGATCATTTTCGTGAGCCACGATCTCGACGAGGCGCTGAAGATCGGCACGCGAATCGCCATCATGGAAGCGGGCCGCGTGGTGCAATATGGAGCGCCGCAGGACATCGTTCTCCGTCCGGCAAATGAATATGTCGCCAATTTCGTCGCCCATATGAACCCGCTTAATGTGCTGACAGGCGATGTGATGATGCGGAGGCTGGTCGATCTCAAGCAGGGCGAGGAAACAATCGTGGTCGATGCGCTGCGCCAGCTGACATTGCAGCTGTCGAGATCGGGGGCGCCCGAGGGAGCCAAGCTTGCGGGAAAACCGGTCACCGTGTTTCCAACCGAAATGAACGGCGTGAAAGTGCCGGCGCTCCATCTCGCCGTCATGCCGGCCGGAACACCGATGCGCGCCATCATCGAAGCGCGGCAGACGACGGGCTTGCCTGTGTTGCTTGCCGAAGGCAGCAAGGTCATCGGCGTGGTGGGGGATGAGGAAATCTACTCCGCCCTGATGCACCGGGTACATTCATGACAAACGTGCTGGAAGGGAGAGAGAATCTACTTTCCGGCGAAGAGGCTCCAACGATCATCATCAACGAAGAAGGACGTTC
>DATBMX010000318.1:0-19967 GCA_036554625.1 Aestuariivirgaceae bacterium | reverse complement strand
TGCGGAGTTCATCATCGAGCGGCTGGAGCTTCCCAAGAGATGAAAGTCCGAAAGCTCCTCGATGACTGTTTCCTGCATGATGCCGAGCGGCTGAAGCATGAGGACGCCATAGCGCTCATACGGCAGAGGGTCCGGCGCGTGACCGACATCGACACGGTGCCACTCGCAAAGGCCGCGGCGCGGATCATCGCGCAGGACTGGGTGGCGCCCTGCGACATTCCCGCCTTCACCAATTCGGCGGTCGACGGATATGCATTTGCCCATGCCTCGCTCGGCGCAGGCGAGACGCGGCTTCAGGTGGTTATGCGCACGGCTGCCGGCGATACGCCCCAAGGGATGATCGGCAAGGGCGAAGCGGTGCGGATTTTTACCGGCGCGGCTCTGCCGGAGGGCGCCGACAGCTGCATCATGCAGGAAGATGTCAGGGCGGAGAGAGATTCGATCATCGTCCCGCCGGGGCTGAAGCCCGGCGCCAATCGCAGAAGGGCGGGAGAGGATGCGGCGGCGGGCGCGGTCGTCGTTCAGCGCGGCACGAGGCTGAGACCGCAGGAGATCGCCGCAGTCGCCTCGACCGGGGCAAGCGCAATTCCCTGCTATTCGCCGCTGAAGGCGGGACTGATCTCGACGGGAAACGAGCTGGTTCGTCCGGGCGAGGATCTCAAGAGCGGCGGCGTCTATGATTCGAACCATTATATGCTGCGAGGTTTGCTGGAGGGGACTGGCGCCGCGGTCAAGGACTTCGGGATCGTCGCCGACGAACGCCAGGCGGTGGAGGCAGCCATTCAATCGGCGGGGAGGCAGTGCGATGTCGTCTTCTCCACCGGGGGCGCGAGCCGGGGAGAGGCGGATCACGTCGTCAAGGTTCTTGCGCAGCAGGGGGTCGTCCATGGCTGGCAGCTGGCGGTGAAACCAGGACGGCCGCTGGCCATCGGGCAAATCGGCGACACGGTGTTCATGGCGCTGCCGGGAAATCCTGTCGCCGTGTTCGTGACGTTCCTGCTCTATGGGCTGCCGGTGCTGTCGCTTCTGCAAGGCGAGTGCTGGCGCGAACCTCGGCGCTATCCGCTGCGCGCAGGTTTCGCCTATGCGGGGAAGAAAACCGGGCGGCGGGAATTCTGGCGCGGCTGGATCGAGGAGTCGAGCGAAGGGCCGAAGCTCAAGAAGTTCGGGCGCGACGGCTCGGGCCTTATTTCGGGCCTCACCCGCGCGACCGGTCTTATCGAAGTGCCGGAGGAGGTCACCGATATCGCCGAAGGCGACATGCTGGCCTTCATTCCGTTCACGGAATTCGGGCTGCCTGCGCCATGAGGCCGGAAGATGTTGCCCTATTCTGGAGGCAGGCGGGGACAAGCCGGTGGTTCACCAAGGACGCAGGCTTCGACGGCGCAATCGCGGTGCACTTCGGCGAGGCCCTTTCGCTGGCGCGAAACGGCGCGTTCGACAGCTGGGCCGAAACAGCGGAGGGCGCGCTCGCCCTGGTCATTCTCCTCGACCAGTTTTCGCGCAATGTTCATCGCGGCAGCCCGCTCATGTTCGCCGGCGATCGGAAGGCCTTGGCCGTGGCCCGGCAGTCAATCGGCAAAGGCTTTCATCAGGCGATGCCGGCCGACCGCGCGCGATGGTTCATCATGCCCTTCGAGCATGCCGAGGATCTGGACGCGCAATGGCGAGCCGTCGGCCTGTGCCAGGTCATGGGTCTCAACGACATGACTCCCTGGGCCATGCTTCATCTCAAGATCATCGAGAGGTTCGGCCGATTTCCGCACCGCAATGCGATCCTCGGCCGTCCATCGCGCAAAGACGAGCTTGCCTTCCTGGCGGAAGGGGGGTTTGCCGGCTGAGTGTCGAAAATAGCGTCTGGGCTGTCGCTCCGCCTGCCTCAGGGCGGTTGAATTTCGCCGATCAATAGAGCGACAATCCCAATCCTGGCGGGAGAAGGAGCTCGAATGAGATCGCAGGCGCGCGTGGTGGTGATCGGCGGCGGAGTCGTCGGCGTTTCGACGCTCTATCACCTCGTCAAAAAGGGCTGGAAGGATGTGGTGCTCGTCGAGCGCAAGGAGCTGACTTCGGGCTCGACATGGCACGCCGCTGGTCTCTTGCCCCTGTTCAACCTCTCCTATTCCGTGGGGCAGATCCACAAATATTCGGTCAAGCTCTACAAGCAGCTCGAGGAGGAAACGGGACAGCACGTCGGCTTCAAAGTGGTGTCGAATATCAGGCTGGCGCGCACGCGCGACCGGTGGGACGAGTTCCTGTATTACGCCGGCGTCGCTGAAACGATCGGCGTCAAAGTGAACGTTCTGACGCCGAAGCAGGTGAAGGAGCTTTGGCCGCTATGCCGGACCGAGGGAATTCTCGGGGCCATACAGCATCCGGACGACGGCTACATCCAGCCCGCCGATCTGACGCAAGCGCTCGCCAAGGGGGCGCGCGCGGGGGGTGCAGAGATCAATCGTCACACGACGGTAACGGCGATCGAAAAAAAGCCCTCCGGCGATTGGGTCGTCAGCACAGACAAGGGCGATATCACGGCCGGACACATCGTGTCGGCGAGCGGCAATTTCGTGCGGCTAACCGGCAAGATGCTCGGGCTCGACATCCCGGTCATTCCCGTCGAACACCAGTATATCGTTACCGAGCCTCACCCCGAGATCGTGGCGCGGCAGAAGCAGGGTCTTGCCGAAATGGGCGTGCTGCGCGAAGCCGATTCCAGCTGGTACATGCGGGAGGAGAATGGGGGGCTGCTGCTCGGGCCTTATGAAACCGGCGCGCCGTGCTGTTATGTCGACGGTCCGGACAAGGACGCCGAATACGAGCTGTTCCAGGAGGATCTCGACCGGCTGGCTCCTCATATCGAGACGGCGATCGAACGCGTGCCGGCCTTCGGCGAGGTGGGGATCAAGAAAGTCTACAATGGCGCGATCGCCTATACGCCCGACGGTTCGCCCATCATCGGCCCGGCATGGGATGTGAAGAACGTCTGGCTCAACGAGGGCCACAGCTTCGGCGTTACCGCGGCAGGCGGGGCCGGCTGGCAGCTTGCCGAATGGATCGTCGAGGGCGAACCGACCATCGATATGATGGGCGTCGATCCCCGGCGCTTCGGACCTTATGCGTCGCGTGGGTATCTGAGAGTCAAGAACGAGGAAGCCTATCGCAACGTCTTCACGCCACATTATCCCGACGAAGAACGCGCCGGTGCGCGGCCGCTGAAGCGGGCCCCGTGCTACGAGAGGATGGCGGCCTTGGGCGCCGTGTTCGGCACCGTCTATGGCTGGGAGAGGCCCGGGTGGTTCGCGCCGGCGGACTACGGGCTCAGCCAAGATGACCTCGATTCGCCCAAAGACGTGCTGCTCAGCCACAATCATGCGCCGCCCGCCCGTGACGGAAGGATCAAGGAGAAATGGTCGTTCCGCAGGTCGAACTACTTCGAGCATGTGGGCAATGAATGCCGGAACGTGTTCGACAATGTCGGGCTGCTCGACATGTCGGCCTTCGCCAAATACGAGGTCTCCGGCACAGGGGCGGAAGCCTGGCTCGATTCCATATTGGCGAACCGCATTCCGAAGAAGATCGGCCGTCTCGGCCTGTGCCACCTTCTGACCAAGCATGGCGGCGTGCGATCTGAATTCACCGTCTATCGCACCGGCAATGAGCGGTTCTATCTCGTCGGAGCCGGCGCCTTCGAGCGCCATGACTGGGACGTCCTGCAGAAGCTCGCGCCAAAGGAGGCGCCGGTCCAGCTGCAAAAGATAACAACGCAAATGGGCGTTCTCGTTATTGCGGGACCGCGCTCACGGGAGCTGCTGCAGACGCTCACCGACAGCGATTTGTCGAATGGGGCATTCCCGTGGCTGTCAGGACAGTTCATCAATGTCGGCCATGCGCAGGCGCATGCGCTGAGAGTCAATTTCGTGGGCGAGCTGGGCTTCGAGCTTCATCATCCGATCGAGATGCAGAACACGATATTCGATCTCATCATGGACGCCGGCAAGGGAATGGGGATCAAGCCATTCGGCATCAAGGCGATGGATTCGCTGCGGCTCGAAAAATCCTACCGGCTGATTCCGCGGGAGCTGTCAATCGAATATGCGGCGCTCGAATCGGGCCTCGAGCGTTTCGTGCATCTGAACAAGGGGCAGTTCCTCGGGCGTGACGGGCTCGTGGAGTGGCAGCAGCGCGGCTTCCAGAACCGCTTCGTGACCATGGAGATTCACGGCATCAAGGATGCCGACGCGCGCGGCAACGAGCCGATCTACGATACGCGCGGACGGCTCGTCGGCCGCTGCACCTCGGGCGGCTATGGCTGGCGGCTCAACAAATCGCTGGCGCTCGGCATGGTGCGCCCGGAGCTGGGCCAGGAGGGTGGCCGGCTCAAGGTGAAGATCCTGGGCGAGAACTATGGCGCAACCGTGATCCCCGAGTCGCCCTTCGATCCAGAGAATGCGAGGCTCAGGTCTTAGGCGCAAACGCGAGGCGATAGATGGCGCCCGTATGATCGTCGCTGACGAAGAGGGTGCCGTCGGGTGCTTCGATGAGGTCCAAAGGCCGGCAGAGAATCTGCCGCTCCCTGAGGCAGCCGCTCATGAAGGGCTGTTCCTCGATCCTGCCGTCGTCATGCCAGTGGAGTGAGACGATCTCATAGCCTGCCGGGACGGCGGGATTATCGGAGCCGTGCTTGGCAACGAGCGCCGCCGCCTTCAACCGTGCGTCATTGGTGTGGTCGAGGAATCGAATGGCGAGCGGGGCGGCATGGGCATCGAAGATATATGCGGGCTGAACGGGATCCATCATCTCGGGCAGCCGGTCGCCCCATTCCGGATCCTTGACGTTCAGGCCGTAATGATAAGGCCAACCATAATGCTCGCCTTCGAGTATCAGGTTGAGCTCGTCGGGGGGAATGACGTCGCCCAAACCCTTGCGCCCCAGGTCGAGCGTGTAGAGCATTCCGTCGGTGGGCCGCCAATCGAAGCCCATGGCATTGCGCAGGCCGCGCGCAATCACGGTGAGATTGCCGTCCGACTCGAGGACGGCGAGAGAGGCGGCAAGCGGATGTTTCTCCTCGCAGGCGTTGCAGCCTGCGCTCACCGAAACATAAATCCTGCCGTTCGGGCCGCGCTGAAGACTTCGGGCGGTGAGCTCGCCGCCGGCCGGGAGGTCCTTGGCAATGGTCTGAGGATCAGCGAGGGAGGCGCCATCATAGCGGAAGCGTGTGATCTGGTGCTCCTCGGCGACATAGAGCTGATCCTTGTCGAGCAGAAGCCCGTCAGGCGATCTGAGGCCTTCCGCCAGCACGGCGATCTGGTCGGCCCTGCCGTCGCCGTTGCGGTCGGCTGCAAGGCGGGCAATGACGCCGGAGGCGGGCATGGAAACAAGCATGTCGCCATTCGGCGCCAGCTGCATCCGCTGCGGTCCCGCCAAGCCGCTCGCATAGACGGAGAAGGACCAGCCTTCGGGCAGGATAATGGAAGCGGCGAGCGATGCCTCATCGGCCTTCTCGAGCGCCTCAAGATGCACGGTAAGCGCTACGAGCGCACAGACGAAGGAGCTCGCCACAACACAGAATTGGCGCATCGAACGCATGACACGGCCAACGTTGGACCAAGAAGTTTGTTCCCCATCGAAGCGCCGAGAAGGCTGAGGCAAATGTTAAAACAGCCCCGCGATGCGTCCGCTCTCATCGAGACCGATGACTTCCGCCGAGGGCGTCTTGGGAAGGCCCGGCATGGTCATGATGTCACCGCAGATGACGACGATGAACTCCGCGCCGGCGGAAAGGCGGACCTCGCGGATCGGAACAACATGATCCGAGGGCGCCCCCTTCAGATTGGGATCGGTCGAGAACGAATATTGCGTCTTGGCCATGCAAATCGGAAATCTGCCATAGCCCCATGTTTCGAAGGCCTTGAGCTGATCGCGAACGGATTTGTCGGCGACGATGTCCTCGGCACGGTAGATCTCGCGGGCGATCGTCTTGATCTTGTCCCACAGGGAAAGGTCGTCGCCGTAGATCGGCTTGAACTGGCTTGCGCCCTTGTCGGCGAGCATCGCCACATGGCGGGCAAGAGCTTCGGTGCCTTTTGAGCCGTTCGCCCAATGGGTGCATTTGAAAGCCTCGACATTGTGCTCCTTGCAGAATTCCTGCACCCCTTCCACCTCTGCATCCGTGTCGGTGATGAAATGGTTGACGGCCACAGCAATCGGCACGCCGAATTTCTTGATGTTCTCGATATGGCGGCCAAGGTTTGCAAGCCCTTTCCGCAAGGCGGCGGTGTTCTCCTTCTGAAGCTCCTCCTTCGCCAAGCCGCCGTGCATCTTCAGTGCACGGACGGTCGCCACCAGCACGGCCGCCGCCGGGTTCAAGCCTGCTTTGCGGCATTTGATGTCAAAGAACTTTTCCGCGCCGAGATCGGCCCCGAACCCCGCCTCGGTGATGACGTAGTCGGCCAGCTTGAGGGCGGTCCTGGTCGCCATCACGGAATTGCAGCCATGCGCGATGTTGGCGAAGGGACCGCCATGCACGAAGGCCGGGTTGTTCTCGAGCGTTTGGACAAGATTGGGCAGCAGCGCGTCCTTGAGAAGGACGGTCATCGCGCCAGGCGCCTTCAGGTCCTTGGCAAGGACCTGGCCGCGGTCGCGGCGCGCCGCGACAACGATCTGGCCGAGGCGGCGCTCGAGATCCTCCATGGAGGTGGCGAGGCACAGGATCGCCATGATCTCCGAGGCAACGGTGATATCGAAGCCGGCTTCGCGGGGATAACCATTGGCGACGCCGCCCAGGGAGCAGACGATCTCGCGCAGAGCGCGATCGTTCATGTCCATGACCCGCCGCCAGGCAACGCGCCGCGAATCGATGCCTAACTCATTGCCCCAGTAGATGTGATTGTCGATCATGGCGGCGAGCAGATTGTGCGCCGCCGTGATGGCGTGGAAGTCGCCAGTGAAGTGGAGATTGATGTCCTCCATGGGCACGATCTGCGCATAGCCGCCGCCGGCGGCTCCGCCCTTCATGCCGAAACAGGGGCCGAGCGAGGGTTCGCGCAGGCAAATGATGGCCCGCCGCCCGATGGCATTGAGGCCGTCGCCCAGACCGACCGTCGTCGTGGTCTTGCCTTCGCCCGCCGGCGTGGGATTGATGGCGGTGACCAGTATCAGTTTGCCGTCGGGCTTGTCTTTCAGCGTATCGATGTGGGCGAGATCGAGTTTCGCCTTGGTGTGGCCAAAAGGGATCAGGCTCTTCTCGGGAATGCCCAGTTGCTTGCCGATCTCCATGATCGGCTTCATTCTGGCCTCGCGGGCAATTTCGATATCGCTCTTGACGGTAGGCATTGGGCGAAAACTCCCTCAAAGATAACAGGTGATATAGCGGCAATCGAGGTCCACCGCTTAAAGCCTTTCGACGTTTTTGGGGAAATGGCGACGAGGTTTTGGCAGCGATCGTTTTTCAGGACCTTGACCGAATGGCGAGCGACTTTACTGTCTTCGAAGAGCAACGCAACAGGGAAGCAGCAATGCGCAATTTCCAACTGCCGGGGCGCTCAACTGCGCATGCGCTCCACGGTCTGGCGGCCACATCTTCGCCATTGGCGAGCCTGGAAGCAGTCGCGGTGCTGAGGGCCGGGGGAAACGCCGTGGATGCGGCGGTGACGGCGGCCGCCGTGCTGTGCATCACAGAGCCGCATATGACAGGAATCGGAGGCGACTGCTTTGCGCTCATCGGCCACGGCGACGGCACGGTTCATGGTCTCAACGCGTCCGGCCGGTCGGCCATGGCTGCGGATGGCGATTGGCTCAAGCGAGCGAAGCTCGATGGCATCGATCCCGATAGCGCGCACGCCATCACCGTGCCGGGCGCCGTCGACGGATGGCAGACGCTTCTCGACCGTTTTGGAACGATGACGCTGGCGCAGGCGCTCGAGCCCGCCATCCGCCTGGCGGAAACGGGCGCGCCGGTGCTCCCGCGCGTCGCCTTCGACTGGGCGCAGACGGCAGAGCGCCTCGATGCAGACGAGGGAGGGCGATTGCATCTGCTGCCGCGGGGCAGAGCGCCGCGCGCCGGGGAGGTGATGCGCTATCCGGCGCTCGCCAAGAGCCTGCGTCTGATCGCGAAGCAAGGGCGCGACGGTTTCTACGGCGATATCGCCAAGGACATCGTCGACTATATCAAGCCTCAGGGCAGCCTTCTCACGCTCGATGACTTTGCGCGCACAAAGGCCGAATGGGTCGAACCGATCTCCATGGTCATGGCAGCGCATGAGATCATCGAGCTTCCGCCCAATGGGCAGGGCGTGACCGCGCTGATCGCAATCAATGTCCTGCGCAATCTCGATCTGCAGGCGCATGCCCCCGACAGCGCGGAGCGAATCCATCTCGAGTCGGAGGCAATGCGGCTGGCCTGGCTCTATCGCAACCGGCATGTCGGGGACAGCGATGCAATCGACATGGCGACGAGCGACCTGATCAGCGAGAAAATGGGAAAGAAACTCGCCGGGCTCGTTTCGGCGCGAAGAGCCATGGGCGAGCCAGAAGGCCTTCCTTCCCGACCCAAATCCGACACGGTCTATCTCTCCGTGGTCGACAAGGATCGGCTGGCCGTGTCCTTCATCAATTCGCTTTACTATTCTTTCGGGTCGGGACGGACCACGCCCAAGACAGGCATCACCCTGCAAAATCGCGGCGCCTGCTTCGTGACCGAGCCGGGCCATCCCAATTGCATCGGCCCGGGCAAGCGGCCTCTCCATACGCTCATGCCGGGGATGATCAAGAAAGGGGCCAAGATCAGCCATTCCTTCGGCGTGATGGGCGGCGCCTATCAGCCGATGGGACATCTGTCGGTGGTGGCGAACCGCCTGCTTTATGGCATGGATGTGCAGGAGGCAGTCGACTTTCCCCGCCATTTTCCCCTGGACGGCGTCTTGTGGCTCGAGGCGGGGGTGCGCGCGAGCGTAGCGGAAGCCCTGGAGCGCAAGGGCCACAAAGTGGCGCGAGCGGAAGAGCCATTGGGGGGCGGGCAGATGATCGAGATCGATAAAGAGACCGGCACATTGGCCGGCGGATCGGATTCGCGCAAGGACGGGCTAGCGCTCGGCTATTGAAGAGGTTCTTTACCATTGTCGCGTAGCGTCGCGAGGCGTAAGCGCCTCCATTCACAAGGGGCGCGTGAGAGCGTATTTCGCGAGGTTTGGCATTGAGCGAGGGACCGCGAAGCAATGGCCGTCGCCCAGGAGAGGGGCTCAGCCCTTGGGATGAGCAGGACGACATTGCACGCTCTCTCAGAGCCGCCAATCAGGCGAGCTATCACTGGTCGATCGCCAATGACAGGATTTCGTGGAGCTCCAATGCCGCCGAGATCCTCGGCCTGAGCGACAGCGATCTGATCGGCAGCGGGCGTGGCTACGCCAGCCTTCTTGACGGCGACAATTTCATGACGCGCTTTCAGGCCGTGATGCAGAGCCCGGCCGTCGATGAAGGCGATGGCGTCGCGTTCCACCTCGAGTACAAGTTCAGGCCGCACGGGCGCAACGATCCCACCGCCCTCTGGCTCGAAGATACCGGACGGTGGATGGCCGGACCCGACGGGCGGCCCAAGGACGTGTTCGGTGTGATCCGCAATATCGATGCAAGGTACGAGCGCGATCACCGGCTTCGTCGTCTCGACCATTGCGATGCTTTGACGGGAATGATGTCGCGGGCACGGACGATGGAAGCCCTGACGCAGGCGATTTCGGCGGCGCAAAGAGAAGGGCGCGGATGCGCCTTCCTGCTCGCAGCTATTGGCAATCTCGCCGTCACCAATGACACCTATGGGTTCGATGTCGGCGATGAGGTGATCGTCGGCGTGGGCGCCCGTCTGAAGGAGACGGTGCGCAGCGGCGATGCCATCGGCCGCTACTCCGGCACGAAATTCGCGCTGATCCTGGGCGATTGCGAAGAGGGTGATGTGGAAAGCGCTGCCGAACGCTTTCTCAAGGCGGTGCGCGACAGGGTCATCGAAACGGAACGCGGCCCGGTCTGGGCCATGCTGTCCATAGGCGGGCTGTTCCTGCCGAACCACGCAACGAATGCGAATCTGGCCATTGCGCGAGCAGAGGAGGCGCTGGCGGAGGCGAGGCGGCTGCCGGGCGAAGGGTTTGCGGGCTACACGCCGTCGCCGGAAAAGGCCTCGGTGCGGAGCCTCAATGCCCAGTGCGCAACCGACATCGTGAGCGCGCTCAAAGACGATCGATTCACATTGGCTTTTCAGCCGATCGTCGAAGCCAGGAGCGGCAAGGTCAAGATGCATGAGGCGCTGCTGCGCATGCGCCTTCCGGACGGGCGCAACATCGCCGCAGCCCATCTCGTGCCCATTGCGGAGAAGCTTGGTCTCATCAAGCTCATCGATCGGCGCGTCATGGCGCTCGCGGTGAAGACGCTGAAACGACATGGCGCGGCGCAGCTTGCGCTCAATGTGTCGGCAGTTACCGCCACAGACCGGGCATGGGCGGCGCGGCTCATCGAAATTCTTGCGCCGCATCGAGAGTGCCTGAGCCGGTTGACGATCGAAATCGCGGAGACCGCAGCTTTCAGCGACATCGATGCGGTCGTGCATTTCGTCTCTGAGCTCAGGCGGCTCGGCTGCAAGGTCGCCATCGACGATTTCGGAGCGGGCTATACCTCCTTCCGCAACCTCAAGGTTCTCAACGCCAACATCGTGAAGATCGACGGGTCCTTCGCGGACCGGCTGGCGAGCACGCCCGACAATCAGCATTTCGTGCGATCGCTTCTCGAGCTTGCGAGACTGTTCAATCTGACGACGGTCGCTGAGTGGGTCGAACGCGAAGAGGACGCGAGGCTGCTGACGACTTGGGGCGTCGATTATCTGCAGGGCGATCTATTCGGCGCGGCCGCCGTGGAGCCGCCGTGGGAGAAAGAGCGCCAGACCGCCGAGGAGCGGCAGGAGGCTTTGCCGGCCGCGCCAATGATCGACGAGCCGCCATCCGATGCGACAGGATCGTCAAAGACTCCAGGGGATGAACAGCATGTCGGCGATTTCTCGCAGCTCCGGCTGGCATTGAGCACGCTCGACAAGCAGTTCGGCTACAAGCGCACGGCAAGCGAGGCGCCGGCGCTCAAGGCAGCGGGCTAGGAATTCTTCTCGGTCAGCGATTCAAGCCGACGCTGCATCTCGCGAAGCTGTTCCTGCATGGCTTTCAACTCGCTTGACGATGAGGCCTGATCCCGCTGCGCCTGGGGCGGGGGCTCACTGCGGTGCTCCTTGGCGGATGCGGCGAAGGGATTGAAAAGCTTCATGGCGTTTTCGAACATGGCGAGGTTCTTCTTCACCTGTTCGTCCATCTGCTGGAACGGCTCCGGGCTCACGCCGAAGCTGTTCAGCAGCTGATCGCGAAAACGCTGCTGCTCGCGGGCGAGCTGCTCTATCGACATTTCGAGATAGCTCGGGATCAGAGCCTGCATCTGGTCGCCGTAAAAGCGAATGAGCTGGCGCAAGAATTTTATCGGCAGCAGATTGTGCCCCTTGCTCTCCTGCTCGAAGATGATCTGGGTCAAAACGGAGCGTGTGATGTCCTCGCCGGTCTTGGCGTCATGCACGGTGAAATCGGTGCCCTGCTTCACCATTTCGGCCAAATCCTCCAAGGTCACATAGGCGCTGGTCGCTGTGTTGTAGAGGCGCCGATTGGCGTATTTCTTGATGGTGATGGATTCGCCAGCAGGTCGGTCGATCAACACCCTACTCCCTTCATGGGCGGCAGCGGCCCGCCGCTTCGATCGGCGGGCCTGGTGCAATGCGGAAGGATTGTGGCGCGATGCGCCGCTTGCTGGCAAGACCTAATTGGCAACGGGCTCACGCCGCAAGGCGAGCGAGGCAAAGACGCATTGCAAGTGCGCCGCTTTCCTGTAGAACACGGTGCACTGCATCGTTAACGAGGAGTTCACCATGGCGGCATCCGATCAGAGCGTGGTCATCGTCGCCGGCGCGCGCACGCCCGTCGGCTCATTCAATGGCTCTCTATCCGCCGTACCGGCGTCGCATCTCGGCACAGTGGCCCTCAAGGCGGCGATCGAGCGCGCCAAGCTGCAGGCAAATGAGCTCGATGAAGTCATCCTCGGCCAGATATTGACAGCAGGGCAGGGCCAGAATCCGGCGCGGCAGGCCTCAATCAACGCCGGCATTCCCGTCGAGACACCGGCATGGGGAGTGAACCAGCTTTGCGGATCGGGCTTGAGGGCGGTGGCGCTCGGCTGCCAGCAAATCAACAGCGGCGATGCCCGCATCGTCGCCGCCGGCGGGCAGGAATCCATGAGCATGGCGCCGCATTGTCAGCATCTGCGCAACGGCGTGAAAATGGGCGACTTCCAGCTGATCGACACGATGATCAAGGACGGGCTGTGGGACGCCTTCAACGGCTATCACATGGGCAATACGGCGGAGAACGTGGCACGCCAATATCAGATCACGCGCGAGACTCAGGATGAGTTTGCCGTCGCCTCGCAGAACAAGGCGGAGGCCGCGCAGAAGGCCGGGAAGTTCAAAGAGGAGATCGTTCCCGTCACCGTGGCGACGCGCAAGGGCGATGTGGTGGTGGATCAGGACGAGTATATCCGCAGCGGCGCCACCGTCGACCAGGTGGCCAAGCTCAAGCCGGTTTTCGCCAAGGACGGCACAGTCACGGCAGGCAATGCATCGGGCATCAACGACGGCGCCGCGGCGGTGATACTCATGACCGAGTCGGAGGCCGAAAAGCGTGGGCTCGAGCCGCTGGCGCGGATCGTGTCATGGGCGCATGCCGGCGTCGATCCGGCGATCATGGGAACGGGGCCAATCCCGGCGTCGCGGGCAGCGCTCAAGAAGGCGCAGTGGAAGATCGAAGACCTCGACCTCATCGAGGCGAACGAGGCTTTTGCCGCCCAGGCATGCGCGGTCAACAATGATATGGGCTGGTCGCCCCAGAAGGTCAATGTGAACGGCGGCGCCATCGCGCTGGGCCATCCGATCGGAGCCTCGGGCGCTCGCGTGCTCGTGACGCTGCTGCACGAGATGAAGAGGCGCGACGCCAAGAAGGGATTGGCAACGCTGTGCATCGGGGGCGGCATGGGCATCGCCATGTGCGTCGCCCGCGACTGATCGCTTCAGGAGCGTGAAGCGCATGGCACGAGTCGCGGTGGTCACAGGCGGAACGAGAGGCATCGGCGCCGCCATCTCCAGGGCGCTGAAAGAGGCGGGCTACAAGGTTGCCGCCAATTACGCGGGCAATGAGGAGGCGGCCCAGAAGTTCAGGCAGGATGCGCAGATGGCGGCCTACAGATGGGACGTGAGCGATCATGAAGCCTGCGCGGCGGGGATCAAGGCCGTCGAAACTGATCTCGGACCGGTCGACATTCTCGTGAACAACGCCGGGATCACGCGCGACACCATGTTCCACAAGATGACGCCGCAGCAATGGGGGCAGGTGATCGCCACCAATCTCGGTTCACTCTTCAACATGTGCCGCCCGGTGATCGAAGGCATGCGCGAGCGAAACTTCGGCCGCATCATCAACATCTCATCCATCAACGGCCAGAAGGGCCAGATGGGGCAGGTGAACTACTCGGCCGCCAAGGCTGGCGAGCTCGGCTTCACCAAGGCGCTGGCGCAGGAGAATGCGCGAAAGGGCATCACGGTCAACGCCATCTGCCCTGGCTATATCGCAACGGAGATGGTGATGGCGGTGCCCAAGGACGTGCTCGAAAAAAATATCATCCCGCAGATTCCTGCCGGCCGGCTCGGCGATCCGCAGGAGGTGGCGCGCTGCGTCGTGTTCCTGGCGAGCGATGAAGCCGGGTTCATCACCGGTTCCACCCTCTCAGCCAATGGCGGGCAATATATGGTCTAGCGCATACTCAAGGCCGGAGACTTTGGATTCCGGCTTTCGCCGGAATGACGAGTGAGTGAAGCTTCCTTGTGATGCGCTAGCTTCTGTTCTTGCGCTCGCGAAGCTCTGCGAAGACCTCAGCGTCGCTCGCCTTCACCATATTGAGGTTCGTTCTTATTTCTTCGCTGTCGGGGCGGAGAAAGGGATTGGCTGCGCGTTCCGCCGCCATGGTGGTGGGAAGCGTAGGGAGCGATTTGGCGCGAAGCGCTGCAACTTCCTCGGCGCGCCGGCGGAGCGCCTCGTTGCCCGGTTCGACGGTCAAGGCGAAGCGGGCGTTGGCGAGCGTATATTCATGGCCGCAGTAAATGGAGGTGTCCGGCGGCAGCCGGCGCAGCGCGTCGAGCGAGGTCCACATCTCCTGCATGGTGCCCTCGATGACGCGGCCGCAGCCGAGCGAGAAGAGCACATCGCCAACGAAGGCCAGATGATCGGCGGGCAAGTGATAGACGATATGACCCTTGGTGTGGCCCGGCGCGAAGATGACGGAAACCTCGCGTCCGGCGAAGCTGAAGCGGTCGCCGCCGGAAAATCCGCGGTCGAGGCCCGGTATGGCGCGGGTGTCGCGCGCCGGCCCATAGACGGCCGCGCCGTGGGCCTGCTTCAGCTCGAGCACGCCGTCGGTGTGGTCGGAATGATGATGGGTCACAAGAACATGGGTCAGGGACCAGCCGCGCGCCTTGAGCGCCGCGTCAACCGCCGCGGCGTCGGCGGCATCGATGGAGGCCGTCTGGCCGGACGCCGGATCGTGAAGCAGAACGCCGTAGTTGTCGGAAAGGACCGGAAACTGAGAAACCTCTAGAGACGCCATAGGGAAACCCTTTGATGCTTTGCACTTTGTTAAGAGCGGCCCGAGGCCTCGTCCAGCATTAACATTCCACATGCTAGAATGGGTGGATGGACGTCGTCGATCTCAGGGAATTCTACGCAAGTCCGCTGGGCCACGCCTCGCGCCGCCTGATCGCGCGACGCATCCGCAGCCGGTGGAGCGATGTGTCCGCCGCCACGATTGTGGGGCTCGGCTATGCCACGCCCTATCTCGACCAGTTCCGGCAGGAGGCGCGCGCCGTCCTGGGCTTCATGCCGGCAGAGCAGGGCGTGGTGCATTGGCCAGCGGAGGGCAACAGCGCCACGGCGCTCGTGGACGAGGTTGAGTTGCCGCTCGTCGATTCCTCCGTCGACTTCGTCCTCGTCGCCCATGGGCTCGAGCTGACGGATCATCCAAGCGACATGCTGAAAGAGATCTGGCGCGTGCTGGCGCCGCAGGGACGGGCTCTGCTCGTCGTGCCGAACAGACGCGGCGTGTGGGCGCGCTTCGATTCGACGCCCTTCGGCCACGGCAGGCCTTTCTCAGAGCTCCAACTCATCCAAATGCTGCGCGAGGCCAAGTTTTCGCCGCTCGGCTGGTCGCATGCGCTATTCGTTCCTCCCCTGCAGCGGGGTTTCCTCGTGCGGTCGGCAGCGGCCTGGGAACGGGTCGGCATATGGATGTCGCGCGGCTTTTCGGGCGTCCTTTTGGTCGAGGCCATGAAACAGGTCTATGCGATATCTTCCGGCAAGAGGGTGAAGCGGCTGGTGCCGAGCCTCAAGCCGGCGCTTGGCGTGCGGCCCATTTTGCAGCCCCGGCACAGGCTTAGCGATTTCTTTGCTTTTCCAAAAGCTCCTCCTTATGAATAGCGCCCCGGCCGCCACCTTCATCTCTCGATCTTGATCTCAATTCTCCATGGAAAAGCCAGTCAGCCCCTCAAGCCTCCAAAAGATCCGGAGCGAAATCGATGCGGTGGACGAAGCCATGCTCAAACTCCTGGCGCGGCGCTTCGCAGCCATCGACCTCATCAAGGAATGGAAGCGGCAAGACCCGACGAAATCGGCATCGCCTGTCCGGCCGGCGCGCGAAGCGGAGATCCTGCGGCGGCTGCTGGCGCTGAACCAGGGCCCGGTGCCCTCCGATCTCGTGGTGAGGCTTTGGCGCAGCATCATCGCGGCGGCAACGCGGGAGCAGGGCGAGATCACGGTGCATGTGGCAAAAGAGGCCGCGCAAGACCAGGCCTTGCGCGATGCAGCACGCGATCATTTCGGTTTTCTGGCGTTTGAGGAGCAAGCAGGCGCCGACCAGTTGACCAAACGGCTGGCGGACGAACCGCAGGACATCGGCGTTGTATCGACGAGATCGGGCTGGATCGAGCCGCTCCTTCGCCATCGCGCGGTGCGGGTGATGGGAACGCTTCCCCTCCTGCGCAGCAAGCGCGAGGCGCCACTGCTTCTCATCCTGGGCCAGGCGCGACCAGAGCCGACGGGAGACGACGAAACGCTGATCGCCATCGGCGCCGGCAGCAGGGGTTCCGGAGATTTTCTCTGGCAGGCGAATGCGGGATACTTCACCTGCGTGGCGGTCGAGGGATTTCTCGACGATCCTCAGCCGCATCATGGCGCAGCTGCGCGAATTCTCGGCCGCTCTCCCTGCCCGCTTGCGGCGCCGTCATGACCAATTTCGCCTCAGCAACGCCTGTTCCGCGGCCCGGCGTCCTGGACATCGAGGCCTATTCGCCCGGCAAGAGCGCCGCGCCCGGCGCGCGCAAGATCCACAAGCTGTCATCGAACGAGTCGCCGCTTGGGCCAAGCCCCCGGTCGGTTCAGGCTTTCAAACAGGTAAGCGAGAGCCTCGAGCGATATCCCGATGGCTCGGCTGCGCCCCTGCGCGAAGCGCTTGCCAATCGCTATGGCCTGCACGCCGACAATATCGTGTGCGGGTCGGGCTCGGACGAACTGCTTTCGCTGCTTGCCCAGGCCTATCTCAAGGATGGCGACGAGGCAGTACATTCAGCCCACGGATTTCTTGTCTATCCCATCGTGATCAGAGCCAATGGGGCGCGGCCGGTGAGCGTGCCGGAAAAGCAATTGCGGGCAGACGTGACGGCGATGCTCAACCGCGTCACTGAGCGCACCAAGATCGTGTTCCTCGCCAATCCCAACAATCCGACCGGCACTTACCTTCCGATCGACGAAGTGCGCCGCCTGCATGCTGGGCTTCCCGCCGGCACGCTTCTCGTTCTCGATGCGGCCTATGCAGAATATGTGAGGCAGAACGACTATGAAGCGGGGGTCGAGCTCGTCTCCAATTTCAAGAACGTCGTGATGCTGAGAACCTTCTCCAAGATCTATGGGCTCGCGGGCTTGCGGATCGGATGGGCCTATTGCCCGCCAGAGGTGGCGGACGCTCTCAACCGGATCAGGGGGGCGTTCAACGTCAACGGGCCGGCGATCGCGGCGGCCACGGCAGCGCTTCACGACGCCTCCCACGTCGAGCGCGCGATCGAGCACAACAACCGCTGGATCGCGTTTCTTGCGCAAGAGATCGAGAAGATCGGCTATAGCGTCACGCCGAGCGTAGGCAACTTCCTTCTCATTCGCTTTCCAGAGGGCGATGCTGCGAGAGCCGATGATTTTCTCCTGTCGCGCGGGCTCATTCTCAGGCGCATGGAGGCCTATTCGCTCCCCCATGCGCTGCGCCTGACGGTCGGCAGCGAGGAGGCCAATCGGGCGGTGGTCGAGGCGCTTTCCGAATTCGCAAAGACGAAGCAAAAGAATGGCTGAGGCGATCTTCGAACGCGTGGCGCTGATCGGCCTCGGCCTCATCGGTTCCTCACTTGCACGGGCAATCAGGCGGAGAGGCCTCGCGCGGGGCATCGCCGGGCATGCCAAGAGCGCCGCAACGCGCAAGATCGCGCATGAGATCGGGCTTGCGGATGAGATGTTCGAAACGGCAGGAGACGCCGCGGCCGGTGCCGATCTCGTGGTGCTGTGCGTGCCAGTCGGCGCCTACGGAACGATCGCGCGCGAGATCGGCGGAAGGCTCAAGAGCGGCGCCGTTCTCACCGACGTGGGATCGGTGAAGGAGTCGGTTTTGCGCGACGTTGCTCCATATGTGCCAAAACTCGTGCATTTCATTCCGGGACATCCGATTGCCGGCACGGAACAATCAGGACCGCTGTCGGGCTTTGCCGAGCTGTTCGAGGGGCGCTGGTGCATTCTCACGCCGCCGGAGGGGACCGATCATGACGCGCTCGACCGGCTCAAAGCCTTCTGGCGCGCCTGCGGTTCGCATGTGGAGGTGATGGATGCAGCCCATCACGATCTGGTGCTGGCGATCACCAGCCATCTGCCGCATCTCATCGCCTACAACATCGTCGGCACGGCGGCCGACCTCGAGCAGGTGACGAAGTCCGAGGTGATCAAATATTCGGCCGGAGGCTTTCGCGACTTCACGCGCATCGCCGCGTCCGATCCGGTGATGTGGCGCGACATCTTCCTCAGCAACAAGGACGCGGTGCTCGAGATGCTTGGCCGGTTCTCGGAGGATCTTTCGGCCCTGCAGCGGGCGATCCGCTGGGGCGACGGCGATACGCTCATGTCGCTGTTCAGCCGGGCACGAGAGATCAGACGCGGCATCATCGCGGCGGGGCAGGACACGGCCCAACCCGACTTCGGCCGGCATGGCGCGGCGACAACGGCCTCCGCCGCTCCAGATGGCGCGGAGGACGCGCCCTAGCTCGGCATGGCGGATATGGAGAGCCATTGGGTGTTCGGCTATGGGTCGCTGATGTGGCGGCCGGGCTTCGACTATGAGGAAAAGCGCAGCGGCGTCGTCAAAGGGTTGCATCGCAGCCTCTGCGTTTACTCTCATGTTCACCGCGGCACGCCGGATAAGCCGGGCCTGGTGATGGGGCTCGACCGCGGCGGGTCGTGCCGGGGCATCGCCTTTCGCATCGACCCGGCCAATTGGGAACCAACGCTCGAATATCTGCGCAAGCGCGAACAGGTGACGATGGTCTACAAGGAGGCGCGGCGTCTCGTTCATCTCGACGGCGAAGACGGCAGAAGCGTGCTGGCGGTGACATTCATCGTCGACCGCAGGCATCCGCAATATGCCGGCAAGCTGCCATTCGAGTCCCAGCTCGCTTATGTTCTGCAAGGCGAAGGCGTTTCAGGGCGCAATCCTGATTACGTGCTGAGCACGGCAGATCACTTGAGCGAGCTCGGCCTCCATGATCCGGTGCTGCATGCGCTGGCCAACAAGATCAGGCATTCAAGCGGCGCGCGCCTCAGCGATTGATGCAGCCGCTGCATGATCGCCGGGGGCATGAGACGGGTCGGAAGCGGCAACGGCGGACGCCAGATCGCGCGCCACGGCTTGAGCGTCCTCGGGCCCTCTCGCCAGGAGATGAACATGGATTTCATCCGCCGCCCGTGCGAAGGCGGCCAGATCAGAGCCCCCTTCCTCCCAGAAATCGGCGAATAATCCGACGGCAAGGGCCCGGCGGACGTCTCCCTCGCGTTTCACCGCGAGAAAGACGCCGCCAGGCAGAAGAGGACAGGTCCTGGGCTTATAAACGGAATGGATGTATTGGCGGCCGGAGGCGCCATGCCAGTACCAGAAGCGGTCGGCGAAATCGGCATAGGCGTTGAGATGGGAGGGGAGCGGGGCGTTCTGATGCATGAGAACAAACATAGAACATCTGACCTTGACGGTCAACCAAAATCAGCTGCATTGCGAATAGCCGCAGCTTAGGCAGGAGTCACAGCCTTCCTGGAAGACGAGGGTGCGCTCGCCGCATTTGGGGCAGGCGCGGCTCAAGGTCTCGCCCGATGCGGTCAGGGCGGCGCGGCGGGCAAGCGCCACCGCCATGTCGGAGGGGCGCAGGAATCCCGTGTCGATCATGTGCTTCTCGATGACGCCGCCGATGGCGGCGAGGAGGCTCGGCACATAGCGCCCGTCCATCCACTGGCCGCCGCGCGGATCGAAGACGGCTTTGAGCTCCTCGACGACGAAGGACACATCGCCGCCGCGGCGAAAGACGGCCGAGATCATGCGGGTCAGGGCCACCGTCCAGGCATAGTGCTCCATGTTCTTGGAGTTGATGAAGATCTCGAAAGGCCGGCGGCGGCCGCCCTGCTCCATGATATCGTTGATGGTGATATAGATGGCGTGATCGGACTCGGGCCAGCGCAGCTTGTAGGTGAAGCCGGGAAGCAACATGGCGCTCGAGCGGTTTGCGCATA
>DATBMX010000310.1:0-3953 GCA_036554625.1 Aestuariivirgaceae bacterium | reverse complement strand
CGCCCGCCGCAGACTCCGGAAACCAAACCCGATGTCCCGGCTCAGCTCCTCGAGCCAGCGCGTTCCACGCGTGTCTCGGACCTGCTCCTTGCTCAGCTCGATCCCGCCGAACGCTCGCAGCGCCGCACGCCGCGCCGCCTCCGCACCCATCCCCTGCCGAACGTTCTCCGCGATCTGCTGGTCAAGGTGATACCGCAGCTCCTCCTCCAGCTCGCGCTCCACGTCGCTCCGTCGGAACAGCGACCGCATTCTCAGCGGGATGATCCGGAGCAGCCGCTCTATGGTCATTTTCACTGCTCCTGCAGACGTACCACCGCCGTGATCGCGCTCGCCAGCCGGTCCCAGTTCCCGGTCTCGATCCGCAACTGCTTCTTCCCTGACCGCGTCAGCGAGTAGAACTTCGCTCGCCGGTTGTTCTCACTCGGCCGCCATTCCGATGTCACCCAACCCTCCTGCTCCAGCTTGTGCAGCGCCGGATACAGCGATCCGTCGCTGACCTGGAGAATATCGCCGGAAACCTGCTTCAGACGCTGGCTGACCGCCCACCCGTGAAGCGGCTCCAAAGCCAGGATCTTGAGGATCAACAGGTCCAGGGTGCCTTGAACAAGATCAGCCGGCTTGCTCATGATTATCCTCGGTTACCGAGATCATACCGCGGATGTCTCCAGTGACGCAAGCCTATGGCTCAAACGCGGATGAATCGTCGGATAGATCCTGCCTTGTCGCCTACCGTTTAGCGACGGTCGTTCGACGGCCCAAACGGAAAGGTATGGACATGGAGGGTAGCGATGGGAGACGCCCGGGTTCATCCGGCAACAAGCCACGCAGGGGCTCGGCTAGCACAGTGACACCACCATGCTGATCGGACAAATCAGTCGGCGTCGGCTTCGTTCACGATGCCCTGCATCGTTAGTTAACGTGGTTTGGGTCGGGCCTGTTTTCTGATCCGGTACAAGAGTGATGGATCCACCGCGAGGGGTGCCGACCGCGAATGAGCGACATCCACGAAGCCGCCGTGATGGGAAATCTGTCCGTACCTGAACAACTGTGCGAACAATGCCAGGGCGTGCTGTGCAAGCACGGTATTCACGAAGCATTCTTGCCTCTCGAGTGCCTCAATCGCGCTGCAGCTTGGCTCGTCGTCGTCGAGCGCCGGATCGACAACTTCCGGATAGAGCTCCGCCACCGTCCGCAAACGCGTCCGCGATCGCTTGTTCCTGGCGTTCTGCGGCTCGCCCAATACGAACTGTCCGCTCGAACGGCTATTGCCGACGTCAAGCCAATATCCCACGCCGCTGGAGCCACGAGTGCTTTTGGCGATGATGGCGCGTGCCGCACGGGTGTCCACACAGCCGATCACGATATCTGGCCGCAGACTCGCTTCGCCGTACCCGTCGTATGATGCGGCAAGAGTCTCCGAGGTCAGCGCGCACGGAATGGCTTTCCAGGTCAGTCCCCAGAAGAGATTGATCCGGGTCACAAGGACAATCCCCTTATTCAACCCGATCTCGCTCTGACTGAACGGCTGACGGACGCAGTTGAAAGGGGAGACCGTATCTCCATCCATCACAGTGACACACAATCCGTAAGGGTGTCCTTGGACCAGCATCGCCTGGTGGAGATAGGGCAACCCGGCTACGATAGCGCTCCCTGTCCCCCCGCACCCAACCACCAAGATCCTCACCTCACGCGTCAACAGTTCTTTGTGCAACCTGTGTTTTTCCATGTGTCTGAAGCTCGCTTGAAACTGTGCGCGAATCCTCTGGTCAGGGGAACATCCTCGACACGTTTATCAGAACCACGTCTACGCCGTCACCTGCGCTGCCGCCGGGCAATCGCCGCAGCGGCGCGCTGCGCCGTGAGCCGGGCATATGCTTCGCCATTCTCCCGGGCTTTGCTGCTTTTCTCCAGCAGACGTGCGGAGGTATCCGCGACGCTCCAACCCCAATCGATCGCCAACAGGCAAAACGTGAAATCCGCGCGGCTGACATCCGGCCGGTCGCTACGGTGCGCCAGCGGTGCGTTATGCAAACAACGCTCGTAACTCGGCCATTGTTTCGCTCCTCGGCCTTGCGCAGCACAGCCGAGCGCCGGTGTCACACGTGCATCGGGAGCGGCGACCAAGCCTAGCGTCTCGAGTTCTGTCTGGGTGACCGTGCGCATGGGAGTCGCTTCCAGGATCTCCACGATCGGGAAGTTCGGTGCATACCTGCGCTTGAAGTTCACGCTCCCCGCGATGCGGCTGGCACCGGATGCGCTCGGATCGGCGCCGCTGCCTCGGCGCAGCCGCCGAGCCAAGTCCGCATCGCACTCCCGCACCGCAACCCAGGCCTGGTAATTTTCCGGACTCGTCGCCAGGATTAGAAAAGCGATGGTTCTCACACGCTCCACCCCGGCCAGCCCGAGATCGTCCAGTTGCACCAACTCGACCATCGCGCCCCGCGGCCGCGCGATGATGTTGTCCTGGCGCTCTATGGCCGACGCCACCAGCTGAGGTATCCATTGCCGCAACTGCTCAACCCTCTGACCACGGCGAAAACCCTGCTTGTGTCCGTCGATGTCGGTCTCGGTGACGTCGAAAACGTGCACTCCCAGACTCGCGAACGTGTCCAGCATCTGTCGAGCTTGCTCTCCCCCGCGCCCGTGTTTCTCCATGCGCTTTGCTTACATCAGCCGCCGGCGGAGCACCGGTTCCAGGCTGTCCTCTCAATGCATCGCGTTTCGTTGCAATCGGCTACTCCGAGGACTTCTATTGTCACCCGATACCTATACCCCCGGCGGCGGGAACTGACAATCGGTGTGGACGCCGGCATGGTGGAACCCATGCGGCACCTCTCCATCGCACAGGTCGAGCAGTTCGCCAGACAGGAGCTCTCACCGACGGAGATGCGCCGGCTGGAAGCTCACCTGGCACGGTGTCTGGAGTGCCTGGACCGAGTGGACGTCGAGGCCAATTCGATCGCGGCGCTGCAGATGATGGACAGGATGAGGAAGGCTCTCCTGCACCCAAATGCCAAACGCAATCGAAAGACCGAGTGACCGCGGTTGCATTGCAGGGTCGATGTTCCAAGGCTTCTGTTAAGCTCAGTGACCATGGATCCGAAGGCAACCGAGCCTGTATTCTGTGCTGAATGCCGTCAGGTCGTACCGGGCTACGAGATCGTCAACTACGGCTCTATTGAAACCGGGTATCGAAAGCTCTTAGCAAATGCTTCAACGCAATGGTCGCAAAGCTTGCCGGCATCGAAGGATTCGAGAATGCCCGGTTCGAGCCGGTCGGGATCGCCGACAGTGCGGGAGAGGTCCACCAGTTTCACTTTCGCACCCACCTTTTCGGAACCGGCGTTGCCTTGGATGCGTTCGAGCTTCGCGACGGCGAACCCGCCGGCTACGAGTTCAGATCATTGGAAAACCCGAGGACGACCTGCTCAAGCTTCTGGGCCGGTTGATCGAGAAGATTCGCCGTGGCCTGTCGGTCCAGCACATCACGGACGGCGAGCATGGACTACAGATCGCAGATCATCACGTGGTCCGAGGCCGAATCGAATGGGACGACGCCAGCAATGGCCGTGTCCCGCTGCTCGTGGTCGATGGCCGCGAAGTGTCATGGGATGACTTTGGGCGCATGTTGATGGGTTTTGAAGGCTTTCAGTTCAGACTGCACATCCAGGACAAGAGCGAAGAGGTCTGAGCGTCGAACATACGCATGCAGTTTTTTCTCATGTCCATGGACGGGAAGCCCGCCAGCAGCAACGTGTATCATACACATACACGCCGATCGCTAATATAACTGCTTCACAAGAGCGACCGCCGCGCCACAAGCCGGCTGCGAATCGCGTCTGTCAAGCGCGGCCCGTGTCATCTGAGGGAACAACTCGTCAATACACGGCAAGCGCGTTGAGCGATCGTTGCGGTTGGGCCGCAGCGGCTCGCCCATGACGAACTGGCCCGAC
>DATBMX010000289.1:0-7152 GCA_036554625.1 Aestuariivirgaceae bacterium | reverse complement strand
TGGCAAAAACAGGGGACGCTGCCTGTCAATCCGCCCTGGCCAATGCCAAGCGCACTGTTTCTTGGCCGTCCACCGCCCAGACCAACTGGCCAGCCGCTTCAGAATATCAAAATCCTGCCACAGAGCCGCCGTGGAAGTGGCGGAGCTTAAGCTTCAGGACGGGCACGGCATTGGGAGGCTTTGCACAATGACAAGACCGTTGCGGACCTGGTGGCATGAACTCAACACATGGGAGCCAGAAGTTGCCTTGGCGTTCTATCACCGAACCCTGGGATGGGAATTCGAACACACAATGCTGCCGGACGGGGACAGTTATTGGATCGCACATCAGTCCGGCAAGCCCGTCGGCGGGGTCTATGCACTGCGGGAGCCGGAGTTTCGGGGAATCCCCTCTCATTGGATGACCTATCTCGCCGTGGCCGATATTGCCCAGGCCGAGCGCTCAGCCGTTTTCGCTGGAGGGGAGATCTGTCGGCCCACGGTCGCCGTCCCTGGAGTCGGAAGGCTCTCCATCGTGTGCGACTCCACCGGCGCCATTATCGGGCTCATGGAGCCCGAATCGCGGCATGCTTTGAAAGCGTCCAGTGTCAGCGAGTCATGGGAAGAGCCTCTAGCCTCGATTCCGAGGAAGCCGCATCTCGCTGTTGCCGAAAAGCCGCCACTGCAAGCGGTCTGAAAATCATCCACAGGGGATTGGAGCGCGCGGCTTGTGTCGCCCCAATGCCCTGTTAGCATCGGGTCGCCAAACGATTCGGTGTGTTGCGTTGGAGACCATGAATGGCTCTTTTGACAGTTTACGACCTGCGCCAAGATCATCAGCGCGTTAGTTGGGTGCAGGAAGCTACCAGAATTACCAAAGACCTGGGGCTCGAGCCCACCCATGGCTTGTTCGGCTCGGCCGAGTGGTGGCGGAACATCGAATCGAAACGGCTGCCTCTCATCCAGGTGAGTGGGATCGTCACCGATATTTATAGCGTCGGCGAAGCAGAGCACCCCGAATTCACCATGGTGGACGAAGCCGGAATTGAAAGCAGCTGGACCAGGGAAGCCAACAGAATTGAAGACGATGATCTGTATGTGATCGGCCGAAGAGTGGAAGTTGATTATGTGCTGCAGCGCAGGCGACTTGATCTCACCGACCTCGGTATCGATCTCACGGAAAAAAGCCTCGTCAGCGTGCGCATCGATGTGTCTCGGTCACGCGCCTACCGCTACCGCAGCAGCCTGCGCTACAGTGATGAAGCGGAGTTGGAACGCCCGCGGATGATATGAAGCTGCAGGAAGTTGAGGTGGGATCACACGTCACCCACCTCGCCTCATCGCAAAGATTCTATTCGGCTGCGGAAAGCTTCTCGGCGTCTTTTGCCTGCTCCTCGATAATAAGATTGTCACGCTTCTCAGCGACCTGCTTGTAGCGCGCAAGCATTCCGCCAGTGCCCGCGGGAATGAGCCTGCCGACGATCACGTTCTCCTTCAGCCCTTCCAGAGTGTCGATCTTTCCGACCACGGCAGCCTCCGTGAGGACGCGCGTCGTCTCCTGGAACGATGCGGCAGAGATGAACGACCGCGTCTGCAGAGATGCCTTTGTGATGCCGAGCAGCACCGGCGTTCCGCTTGCCGGCTTGCGCCCCTCCGCGGTTAGCTTGTCATTCACGGCTTCAAGTTCAAGCGCATCCACCTGCTCACCAGGTAGCAACGTCGAATCGCCGGAATCCGTGATTTCGACCTTCTGCAGCATCTGTCTGACGATCACTTCTATGTGCTTGTCGTTGATGTTCACGCCCTGCAATCGGTAGACCTCCTGAATCTCGTTCACCAGATAGAACGCGAGCTCTTCTACGCCCTTGATTGCAAGGATGTCGTGCGGAGCGGGATTGCCGTCGAGAATGTACTCGCCCTTCTCGATGTGATCGCCCTCCTGCACCGGCAAATGCTTTCCCTTGGGGATGAGATACTCGATCGGCTCGACCGATTCATCCTCCGGAACGATGCGAATGCGTCGCTTGTTCTTGTAGTCGCGGCCGAATTCCACGCGTCCTGAGACTTCGGCGATGATCGCGTGATCCTTGGGACGGCGCGCTTCGAACAGCTCAGCGACTCGCGGCAGACCGCCGGTGATGTCACGCGTCTTGGCGCTCTCAAGAGGAATGCGCGCAAGAACGTCGCCTGCCTTCACCTTGGCGCTCGGATCGACGGAAAGAACGGCATCGACAGAGAGAAGATAACGAGCCTCGCCGCCCCGCGGCAGCTTGAGCACCTTTCCGCTGCCGTCCTTGATCGCCAAGGCCGGCTTAAGTGCCTGTCCGCGCGTGTTTCCCCGCCAGTCGATGATGACGCGGTTGGTGATGCCCGTCGCCTCGTCGGCTGCCTCCACGACCGACACGCCTTCGACGATATCTTCATATTCCACCGTCCCTTCGACTTCCGTCATGATTGGCCGTGTATAGGGATCCCACTCGGCGAGTTTGGTGCTGCGCTTCACCTTGTCGCCCTCATCGACAAAGAGGCGCGTGCCATAAGTCACCTTGTGCACGGCACGCTCATTGCCTTTGCCATCCTCGATGACGAGAGCCACGTTGCGGCCCATGACGATCAGCTTGCCGGACGAATCGCGCACCACATTCTTGTTGCGAATTTTGACCACGCCTTCGACGTTCGATTCGATAAACGACTGGTCGAGGACTTGAGCCGTGCCGCCGATGTGGAAAGTCCGCATGGTAAGCTGAGTGCCCGGCTCACCAATCGATTGGGCAGCAATGACACCCACAGCTTCACCAAGATTGACAGGCGTGCCGCGCGCCAAGTCCCGCCCATAGCACTTGGCGCAGATGCCGAACTTGGTCGCGCAGGTGAGCGCCGACCGGATGCGAACCTCCGTTACGCCTGCTGCTTCGAGCTTCTCGACATGCTCCTCCATGATCTCGTGATTGGCGCCGACGATAAGCTCGCCAGTGTTGGGATCTTTGACGTCGACCGCGGCGGTGCGACCCAGCACGCGTTGACCCAGCGAGGCGATGACCTCGCCGGCATCGATGATCGGTCGCGCGGTAATCGCTGCGTCTGTCCCGCAATCTTCCTCATTGACAATCGAGTCCTGCGCAACGTCGACAAGGCGGCGGGTCAGATAGCCTGAGTTCGCCGTCTTGAGCGCCGTATCGGCCAATCCCTTCCGGGCGCCATGGGTCGAATTGAAGTACTCGAGCACCGACAGGCCTTCCTTGAAATTGGAGATGATCGGCGTCTCGATTATCTCGCCCGACGGCTTGGCCATGAGACCGCGCATGCCGGCGAGCTGCTTCATTTGTGCAGGCGAGCCGCGGGCGCCCGAGTGCGCCATCATATAAATGGAGTTGAGATGCTTCTCGCGCTTCGTCTCCGCGTCCACCTGGACGCTGGAAATGCGCGCCATCATCTCATCGGCCACCCTGTCGGTGCACTTTGCCCAAGCGTCGATAACCTTGTTGTACTTCTCGCCCTGGGTGATCAGGCCGTCGATGTACTGTTGCTCGTACTCCTTGGCGAGTTCGCGCGTCTCCTGAACGAGCTTCTCCTTGGTTGCAGGGATGACCATGTCGTCCTTGCCGAAGGAAATTCCGGCTTTGAAGGCGTGATGAAATCCAAGCGCCATGACGCGGTCGCAGAAAATGACGGATTCCTTCTGACCGCAGTGGCGGTAGACGGCATCAATCATTCTGGAGATCTCGCGCTTGGTGAGCAGCTTGTTGCATAGTTCAAGCGAGATATTCTTCGCCCGTGGCAGGAGCTCTCCGATCTTGATGCGGCCAGGGGTCGTTTCGTAGATCTTCGAAGCCTCCTTGCCGTCGGCATCGAGCTGGGTGAAACGCGCCTTGATCTTGGAATGAAGCGTTACCACGCCCGAGGCGAGAGCATGCTCGATCTCGGCCATCGAGCCGAAGACCTTTCCCTCCCCCGGTTCGTTGGAGCGCATGGTCGACAAATAATAGAGACCCAGGACGATGTCCTGCGAGGGAACAATAATCGGCTGTCCGTTGGCGGGGTGCAGAATGTTGTTGGTGGACATCATCAGCACGCGCGCCTCAAGCTGCGCTTCCAGAGACAGCGGCACGTGCACGGCCATTTGGTCGCCATCGAAATCGGCGTTGAATGCCGCGCAAACAAGAGGATGCAGCTGAATTGCCTTGCCCTCGATAAGCGTCGGCTCAAAAGCTTGGATACCCAGACGATGCAGGGTCGGGGCACGATTGAGCAGGACGGGATGCTCGCGAATGACTTCGTCGAGAATGTCCCAGACCTCGGGCTTTTCCTTCTCCACCAGCTTCTTGGCCTGCTTGACAGTGGCCGACAGGCCCTTGGCGTCGAGTCGCGAGTAGATGAAGGGCTTGAACAGCTCGAGCGCCATCTTCTTGGGTAGGCCGCACTGATGCAGCTTGAGCTCGGGGCCGACCACGATGACCGATCGGCCCGAATAGTCGACGCGCTTGCCGAGCAGGTTCTGCCTGAAGCGGCCCTGCTTGCCCTTAAGCATGTCAGCCAGCGATTTCAGAGGCCGCTTGTTTGCCCCCGTGATGACCCGCCCGCGCCTGCCATTGTCGAACAGGGCATCCACCGCCTCCTGAAGCATGCGCTTCTCGTTGCGGATGATGATGTCTGGCGCCCTGAGTTCGATGAGTCGTTTCAGACGATTGTTGCGGTTGATGACGCGTCGATAGAGATCGTTGAGATCGGACGTGGCGAATCTTCCACCGTCCAGGGGTACGAGCGGTCTGAGCTCCGGCGGAATGACCGGCACGACTGTGAGGATCATCCACTCCGGGCGATTGCCGGATTCGATGAACGACTCGACGATCTTGAGTCGCTTGGCGAGCTTCTTCGGCTTGAGCTCCGAAGTCGACTCGGCAATCTCTTTCCTCAGTTCGTCGCGCGTTTTCTCAAGGTTGATTCCCATGAGGATTTCGCGAATCGCCTCGGCGCCGATGCCAGCGGTAAAGCTGTCCTCCCCATATGAATCCTGGGCCTTGAGATATTCGTCTTCGGTCAGCAGCTGATAGGGCGTAAGAGGCGTGAGGCCAGGCTCCAGCACGATGTAATTCTCGAAATAGAGCACGCGCTCGACATCCTTCAGTGTCATGTCGAGCAGCAGCGCAATACGCGAAGGTAGCGACTTCAGGAACCAAATATGAGCGACTGGCGCGGCAAGCTCGATGTGGCCCATACGTTCGCGGCGAACCTTCGACAGCGTGACTTCAACGCCGCACTTTTCGCAGATGATGCCCTTGTACTTCATGCGCTTGTACTTTCCGCACAGGCATTCGTAGTCCTTGATCGGACCGAAAATGCGCGCGCAGAAGAGCCCGTCCCGCTCCGGTTTGAAGGTGCGGTAGTTGATGGTCTCCGGTTTCTTGATCTCACCGAATGACCAGGACAGAATTTTCTCCGGCGAAGCGATCCCGATGCGGATCTGGTCGAAAGCCTGGGGGGCCGTCGCCGGGTTGAGGATGTTCATGACCTCTTGGTTCATGGATCCTTTGTCTCCTTTTTGCGTGAGCCAAAGCTCAGCGCCATTGCACAATTGCGTAAGTCGGCCTGTCGTCAACCAGGCAACGGACAGGACAGCCCTGCCCGCTTGTTGCTATTCGCCAGGAACCGTGGTGCCGCTGGGGCCATTCTGCAGCTCGACATTGAGCCCGAGCGAACGCATCTCCTTGACGAGAACATTGAAGCTTTCCGGAATGCCCGCCTCGAAGGTATCGTCGCCGCGCACGATCGCTTCATAGACCTTGGTGCGACCTGCCACGTCGTCGGACTTGACGGTGAGCATCTCCTGCAGCGTGTAGGCTGCGCCATAGGCTTCGAGCGCCCACACCTCCATTTCGCCGAAGCGCTGGCCGCCGAACTGCGCCTTGCCGCCCAGCGGTTGCTGGGTGACGAGGCTGTAGGGACCAATTGAGCGGGCGTGGATCTTGTCGTCCACGAGATGGTGCAGCTTCAGCATATAGATGTAACCGACGGTTACCTTGCGATCGAAAGCTTCGCCTGTGCGCCCGTCGAAGAGCGTCACCTGGCCCGAGCTCGACAGCCCCGCCTGTTCCAGCATCGTGGCTATGTCGTCCTCGCGTGCTCCGTCGAAGACTGGCGTGGCAATCGGCACGCCTTCGCGAAGATTGTCCGCCATCTCGAAAAGCTGCTCGTCGTTCAAGACATCGATCTCTTCATTCTTGCCATAGATCTTATGTAGTTGATCCTTGAGAGGCTTCGCTTTCTGCGTCTCGCGATAGGCATCGATCAGTTCACCGATTTTTCGGCCGAGACCGGCACAGGCCCAGCCAAGATGAGTCTCAAGAATCTGGCCGACATTCATGCGCGAGGGCACACCCAACGGATTCAAGACGATATCCACCGGCGTGCCATCCTCGAGATAGGGCATATCCTCGTCGGGAACGATCTTCGACACGACTCCCTTATTGCCGTGCCTTCCAGCCATCTTGTCGCCCGGTTGAATCTTGCGCTTCACCGCAACGAACACCTTTACCATTTTCATGACGCCGGGCGGAAGCTCATCGCCGCGCTGCAGCTTCTCGACCTTGTCAAGGAAGCGGTTCTCCAGGCGCTTCTTCGACTCTTCATACTGCTGCTTCATCGCTTCGAGTTCAGCCAGCGATTTCTCGCTGGAGAGTGCAATGTTCCACCATTGCGACCGCGGCATGTCCTCAAGATGATGCTGCGTTATCCTGCCCTCGATCTTGTGGCCTTTGGGGCCTCCGCTGGCCTGCTTGCCAACGAGAAAGTGCGAAAGACGACCATAGGCGTTGCGATCGAGGATCGCCAACTCGTCATCACGGTCCTTGGCCAGCCGTTCGATCTCCTCGCGCTCGATGGCCAGGGCGCGTTCATCCTTATCGATGCCGTGGCGATTGAAGACTCTCACCTCGACGACGGTGCCCGAAACTCCGGGTGGAAGCCGCAGCGACGTATCACGCACATCGGAGGCCTTCTCTCCAAAAATGGCGCGAAGAAGCTTCTCTTCGGGCGTCATTGGGCTTTCGCCCTTCGGGGTGATCTTGCCGACAAGAATGTCGCCCGGCTTCACCTCCGCGCCAATGTAGACGATACCTGCTTCATCGAGGTTCTTGAGCGCCTCCTCGCCAACGTTCGGAATGTCACGCGTGATCT
>DATBMX010000282.1:0-4375 GCA_036554625.1 Aestuariivirgaceae bacterium | reverse complement strand
GCTGAAGGCATCTAAGCGGGAAACCCACCTCGAAACCATTTCTCCCTTGAGAGCCGTGGAAGACTACCACGTTGATAGGCCGGGTGTGGAAGCACAGCAATGTGCGGAGCTTACCGGTACTAATCGCTCGATCGGCTTGATTGTTCTCATTCCCAATGTTCATCTACCATGTTGTCGTCATTGGCGGGCTTGTCCGGCAATCCGACGTCGAAAGACCGTGAGCTGACTTGAGCCGGATCGCCGGGTCTAGACCTGAAGGCGTCGCGCTCGTCTGCTCGCGCCCGGTTTCATTCTTGATCTGTCCTTCGCCGGCCTGGTGGCTATGTCGAGGTGTCCGAACCCGATCCCATCCCGAACTCGGTCGTTAAACGCCTTAGAGCCGATGGTACTTCGTCTTAAGACGCGGAAGAGTAGGTCGCTGCCAGGCCTGCCAAGGACAGGAACATCCCTGCTTCACAGAATTTCTGCACGCCCATGCGTCCCGCATCGGCGTCTCTGCCGCGGGGTGGAGCAGCCCGGTAGCTCGTCAGGCTCATAACCTGAAGGTCGTAGGTTCAAATCCTACCCCCGCAACCAGACTATTTTTCCAGCCAGCGCTCGATGAGCTTCTCCCCGATCATGCAATCGATGCGTGAAGGCCTTTGCGCTTCGCTCGCCGCTCTCGTCAGCCGTGGCAAGGGCCCGGCGATCTCGAGCACGAGCTTGCGTCTGATGGCCATAGCCAGCTGCGCCATATTGCGAACCGGAATGGAAAAGGCGCCCGCGCCGCCGATGACGCAATCCTCGTAATAGACATCCAAATTGTCGATGGCGTATGGGCCATAGGGCGCCTTCACCATGAGAGGCAGGCCATTGATCGTTATGCCTGCCTCTATGATGCGGCCGCGAACGGGCGTCACCGGCACGCCACGATTGTTGGGACCATCGCCCGACACATCGATGACCTGGCGCTGTCCGGAAAATTCGTTGCCAGTCAATGCGGCGGCAGCAAACAGCAGGCCGCCTGAGATGGACGTGCCGGAAAATCTACCGGGCGGCGCGGTTGCAAGCCGTTCGGCAAAAGCATGGGCAGCACGCTCGCCATCGATCAGCGTCCAAGGCAGGACCGTTCGCTGATGCTCGGGCCCTGCCCATTCCACATAGGTCACCGCGATGCGGCCAAGAACACCCGAGCCGATTGCCGAAATGACATCGGGGTGGCGAAACGCCGCCACATAACCCTGACGCTGAATGTCGAGCTCGTCCCTGTCCATTGATCTCGACACGTCCACGGCGAGCACGAGCTCCAGATCGACCTGAGTTTCGGCCATCGTTGGAGAAGGAAAGAACATTGCGACGAGGGTGAAGCTCAGAAGCGATTTCCAGAGAGGTGCAACACGCATCGCCGTGCCTCATCAGTGACGTTGCCCTGATCAGCGGCATTCTTCATCTCATTGGGGCACGGGTGAGGCATCAAGCTAGACGCTGCGCAGGTACCAATCAAAGTCGCGGGAGGTGGGCTCGGCATTAAAGCGATCAGCCTCGACCTCCTTTATCGTGCAGAAGCAATCGACAAAGGCCTGACCGAAATAGGCCTTCAGCACCTCAGACCGCCTCAGCGACTCTATCGCTCCCGTCCAATGCGAAGGAATTTTCCGGGACGGCTGCTCATAGCCGTTTCCGGTCACCGGCGGCCCCGGGTCGAGCTTGCGCGTGATGCCGTGGTGAATGCCGGCCAACACGCTCGCCAGCACCAAATAGGGATTGGCATCTGCGCCGGCCGGTCGGTGTTCGATATGACAGGAGTGGGGATGACCAGCCGGAATGCGCAAAGAGACGGTGCGATTGTCGATGCCCCAGCTTATCGATACGGGCGCGTAGGAATTGCGACGAAAGCGGCGATAGGAATTGGCGTTTGGCGCAAAGAGAAGTGTCGCGTCGGCCATTGTGGCAGTGAGGCCGCCCAAAGCGTGCAGAAGCAATCGGTTCTCCTGCGGCCGCGCGGCGGCAAAGACGTTGGCTCCCGACGCATCCTGAAGACTCACATGCACATGCATGCCGCAACCGGTCCATTGCGCATAAGGCTTGGCCATGAACGTGGCGAAAAAGCCATGCTTCTCGGCCACGGCCTTGACCAGCCGCTTGAGCATGATGCTTTCATCAGCTGCCTGCAAAATATTGCTGCGGTGATGCAGCACGATTTCCATCTGGCCTGGAGCATATTCGGAGATCAGCGTCCTGGCCGGCAAGTCAATCGCCGCGGCATTGGCGTAGAGATCGGCGAAAAAGGGCGCGAAATCGTCGAGGTCCTGAAGACTATAAGCCTGGTAGTGCCGGGCTTGAAAACCGGATATCGGCGAAGAAGGCGCCTGCGGGCGTCCAGCCAGCGCCCCCTCGCGATCCACCAAGAAGAACTCCAGTTCAACCGCGCCCACTGCTGTGAAGCCAAGTTCGCCCAGCCTCGCCGCCATGCGTGCCAAGAGATTGCGCGGATCAGCATAGTGAGGCGTGGCGTCCCGATCGCAGACATAGGCAATGTATTGGGCGGCAGGTTCCGACGACCAGGGCATGGGCTTCAAGCTTTCAGCCACAGGCCAGAGCAGGAGATCACGGTCTCCCTCATTCCAGACCAGACCGGTCTCCGGCACGTCCTGGCCCGTCACATCGAGAGCCAAAGCCGAAATGGGAAAAAACCGACCATCTTGCCAAGCGGCGGCGAGTTCCTCTCTTCTCAAGATCTTGCCACGCTGTACGCCGCACAAATCAGTCCAAACAAGATGGATGCCGCTCACTTCAGGGTTCATCGCAAGGTAACGCTCGGCCACGACGCCCAGACCGGGCGTGACCAGCTTAGCGCGTGTGTCCATCATTCATCACCTGTTCCAGACCATAAGCTCGGCCAAGCACTCGTCCATTCCTGCAAGCAGCGCGTCGACGTGAACTTTGCGCGTCGCCGGGCAAATTAGCATCATATTATGGAAGGGCGTGATCAGGAGACCGCGGTTCAAGAGATAATGGTGAACGGCTTTGTCGATCGGCCGCTGAACAACGGCGCGTGCCTCGCTGCCATTGCGCGGCCGGCGAGGCGTGCACATGAATTCGACGCGTGCTCCAACGCGCACGACATGCCAAGGCGCCTTGTGCTTCCGGATCAATGTCAGGATTCCCGTCTCCAGACCTTCGGCCAAGCGGAACATGGGCTCGAATGTTTTTGCCGTCAGATAGGTCTCGAGGACATGGCGCATCATGCCGAGCTGAAGCGCGCTGCCGGCCAAGGTCGTGCCAAGCCCCGAATGCCCAGGCCGGCGGGCAGAAAGGACGTCGGCGATCCTCTCCATGAACGCGGCCGAGACGCCATAGGCCGCAGCGGGAACGCCACCCGCAATGGGTTTGCCCAGCACGATAGCATCGGGGTCGAGCGCGAAGGTACTGGAATAGCCGCCGGGCCCGGAAGACAGGCAATGAGTCTCATCGATAATGAGCAGCGTTCCCGTTTGCCGGGTGATGCGGCGCAAGGCTTCATGAAAGCCTTCGTCGGGGAGGATCATGCCGCAATTCGTCATTACGGGTTCGGTCAGGACACATGCGACGTCTTCTTCCCTCAATGCATCAGTGAGCGCATCCAAGTCGTTGAATTCAACAACTTTGGTGAAACGGGTGAGATCGCGAGGCTCTCCGATGAGCCCCGGGTCGTTGCGACTTGCAGCGCCGTGAAGGGTGACGAAGGTTTCGTCTACGGCGCCATGATAGCAACCGTTGAAAATGAGGATCTTGTTGCGGCCCGTTACGGCGCGGCTCCACCGCAGAACAGAGCGGTTGGCATCGGACGCCGTCGCGGTGACTTGCCAGTATGGCAACTGGAACCTGTCGGCCAGGAGTTTGCCAACCGCGGGCGCATCGGGAGAGGGCATCATCGTCGTGAGGCCAAGGGTGGCCTGTTTGCGCAGCGCCGTCGCTATGGGTCTCGGACCGTGACCGAACATGGCGCCCGTGTCGCCGAGGCAAAAATCAATGTAGCGATTGCCGTCGACATCGGTGAGATCGACACCCGATGCACGTTCGATGGAGAGGGGAAACGGCGTGTCCCAGTCGTTCATCCAGAGCATCGGGACGCCGCCCAACCAATGTTGCCGCGCCTGCCCGGCGAGAGCCTGAGAGTTCGGATTGCGGCGAATGAACGAGGCACGTTCACGCGCCAACAGGGATGCGACCGTCGCGTCGCCGATTGCTTTCGTCTCGTGCATCATGCGCCCAGATGCGCAGCACTAGCATGGACAAGGGGGGAGCAAGCAACCCCGCTTGCGAGGGGCGCGCCCATTCGCTACCCAGTTGCTGACAGCTTGAGCGGGAGAAGGGAATGGGCCGCATCGTTCATGTGAACGGCGAATTTTTGCCA
>DATBMX010000216.1:0-1723 GCA_036554625.1 Aestuariivirgaceae bacterium | reverse complement strand
GGCGTGATGCTCGGATAGCTGAAGAGATACTGCGAAGACGGCTTGAATAACGGGCTCGGAGAGGTCGCTACAGGTTCGGGTGGCTAGGCGCGAGTACCGCTGCTCTATGGTTGTGGACGAAGCTGAGATTGCGACGACGATCATAGCTTTCCTCAATGTCCGCTGCGGGTCAAAGGCTGACATGAGGCCCGCGAACTTGAACGCCTGCTCCGTGCCAATAGCGGACATGGCCAGCGAGAGACGAGGATGTCACCCGCCGAGGAAGCCCAGAACGCATCTTGGTGACGACCAACGTGTCGCCGTTCTCGAGGGAACTCGAAGCACTGCTTTTGGGCTGGGGCACCCTTACCAGAGATCGGGGGCCGCATTTTTGTCCCCTGACACGCTTAAGGGGTAGCCATGACGTTGCGATTGGACTTGACCGATCAGGATTTTTTCCGCGAGCCGGCCGCGCGCATCGCCGAGCTGAGAGCTTTGGGACCGGTCATCAGGATCAAGTTTCCAATCGTCGGCAAGGTCTGGATTACAACGACCTATGAGATGGCAGGCCGCGTCCTCAAAGACAGCGGCACGTTCACGCTTCGCAAAGAAGGCGGCAGTGTTGCCGGCCTTCGCTGGTGGATGCCGCGCACCGTCCGGGCGCTCGCCAACAACATGCTCACCATGGACGAGCCAGACCACACAAGATTGCGAAGCATCGTCGATGAAGCCTTTCGCCGCCGAGCCGTCCTCGAGATGGAGCCGCGCATCTTTGCGATTGCCGACGAGCTCGCCGCCAACCTGTTTGCCGATGGAAGTCCGGCCGATCTGGTCGAGCGCTATGCGCGAAGGTTGCCGTTTGCCGTCATTTCCGAGTTGCTCGGCCTGCCGCACAGCGACAGGGCGAGGTTCATGACTTGGGCCAACGCCGTTGCGCGGCTGCGTGGCCCCCTCGCCTTTTGGCGGATCATGCGGGTCTATGGTGCGATGAGGCCCTACTTCGAAGAACGCTTACGCGCCGCGCGCGAGCAGGGCGGTGAGGGGCTGATCGCTGAGCTTGTCCGCGTCGAAAAGGAAGGCGGCCGTATCAGCAGCGAGGAGATGGTGGCCATGGTCTTTCTCCTGCTTGGTGCGGGTTCCGAGACCACCACGCATCTGATCAGCGGATCGGTCTTCGAGCTCCTCAAGAACAACAGGTTACGCGACTGGTTGGAGGAAGACTGGAGCCGGGCCAATCTGGCGATCGAGGAATTCTTGCGCTTCGTCTCGCCGGTGCAGTTCACCAAACCGCGCTACGTGGGCAAGGACGTGACGCTCGATGGCGTCAGGTTGAAAAAGGGCGACAAGATCATGGTCATGATCGCCGCCGCCAATGCAGACCCCAAGGCGAACGAGGCTGCGGAGACGCTTGACCTCGAGAGACATCCGAACCGTCATATCGCCTTCGGCACAGGGATCCACTTCTGCCTTGGCTACCAGCTCGCGCGGCTGGAGGGCAAATGCGCGCTTGAGGCCCTGTTCAAGCGCTGGCCGAAACTTGCGCTAGCGATTCCATCGGAGCAAATAAGGTGGCGTCCGCGTCCGGGATTAAGGGCCATTGAGACACTGCTCGTCGTGGCAGCCTGAGCCTTGTCACGCTGACTAAATGGAGCTCGGGCCACAAGCGGACATTCGGTCGAGCAGCATGGATGTCCGCTAAGTGCCAGAACCGGAAAGCGGCTCCGAGACAGCTTCGCATCACGAC
>DATBMX010000212.1:0-5763 GCA_036554625.1 Aestuariivirgaceae bacterium | reverse complement strand
TGACACTACGAGTACCCATATTGAGGACTTTCGTACCCAATATGGGTATTGGCAAGAGTGCCACTCGTCACCCGGGTGGAAGCCGGGGTCTGGTTTGGGCGCTGCATGAAGCTGGATTCCGGCTTTCGCCGGAATGACGATGGAAATTAGGACAACGTCCCCTTCAGGAACTCGACCGTGCGCGACCAGGCGAGGTCCGCCGCCTCCTTGTTGTAGCGCGCCTCCGAGGCATCGTTGTTGAAGGCGTGGTTGGCGCCTTCATACATGTGAATCTGATGATCGACCTTGGCGCTTTCGAGGGCCTTGCGATAGCCCTCGATGCCCTCGTTGATGCGCTCATCGAGCCCAGCATAGTGGAGAAGCATCCTGGCCTTGATCTTCGACACATCGGCCTCGGCCGGCACGCGCCCGTAGTAAGCGACGCCAGCCACCAGTTCCGGAGAATTGACGGCGAGCTGATTGACGAGGCCGCCGCCCCAGCAGAATCCGACAGCGCCCACCTTGCCGTTCGACGAGGGATGCTGCTTCAAATAGTCAATGGTGGCGATGGCGTTGGCGACGGTCTGGGCCTGATCGAGCTTGCCGATCATGTCGCGCGCCTGGTCTTCATCGGCGGGCGTGCCTCCGGCAGGCGAGAGGAAATCGGGACCGAGCGCCAGGAAGCCGTCGAGCGCCATGCGGCGCACGACGTCCTGGATATGAGGATTGAGGCCCCTGTTTTCGTGAATGACGATGACGGAGGGAAGCTTGCCCGAGGCGTCGGCGGCGATGGCAAGATAGCCCTTCATCTCGCCCGAGGCGCCGGGGTAGGTGACCGTTTCGGTTTTCAAGCGCGCGTCATCCTCGGGCACGATGGCGGCACGCGCCTGATTGGCCTCGAGCAGCGGCACGATGGCTGCGGCCGCGGCGGCGCTGCCCGTCAGGCGTGCAAGCTTGTTCATGAAATCGCGACGGTCGAGCGTCAGATGCGTGTATTCGTCATAGAGGCGTATCATCTCCTGCGAAATCTTGATTTGTTCGTTCATCTGTTTGCGTCTCCTTCGTTACTGATCTCTTCCATCCGAATTTGACGTCAATTCGGCGGAGAGGCTATTTGAGCCCGCATCATGCTGCACGTGAACAATCTAACATATAGGGTGCAGGGGCGGCTGATCCTAGACGGCGCCACGGCCGCCGTTCCGCATGGACACAAGGTGGGGCTCGTCGGCCGCAACGGGTCCGGCAAGACGACACTGCTCAAACTCATCCTCGGCGATCTTGCGCCCGAGTCGGGCGCAATCTCCATGCCGCGCCGGGCGCGGACGGGAAGCGTGGCGCAGGAAGCGCCGGGCGGGGATCGGTCCCTTCTCGACACGGTGCTTGCCGCCGATCAGGAGCGCGAGGCGCTTCTCGCAGCCGCATCACAGACGAGCGAGGCGCAGGCCATCGCCGATATCCAGACGCGGCTTGTCGACATCGAGGCGCACTCGGCACCGGCGCGCGCCGCGCGAATCCTGAGCGGGCTCGGTTTCAGCGAGGCGCAGCAACAGGGCCCCTGCTCCGCCCTGTCAGGCGGCTGGCGGATGCGCGTGGCGCTGGCGGCCGCGCTGTTCGCCAATCCCGACATTCTGCTTCTCGACGAGCCCACGAACTATCTCGATCTCGAGGGCACGATCTGGCTCAAGATCTTCATCCGCAATTACCGCCACACGGTCATCATCGTCAGCCATGACCGCGACCTTCTCAATGATGCGGTGGAATCGATCCTTCATCTCGGTCAGGGCAAGCTCGTCTTCTACCAGGGCAATTACGACAATTTCGAAAGGCAGCGGCGCGAGCGCCAGGCCCTGCAGGCCAGGTTCAAGAAGAAGCAGGACGAGGCGCGCCGCCACATGATGAGCTTCGTCGACCGGTTCCGCTACAAGGCATCCAAGGCACGGCAGGCGCAGAGCCGGCTCAAGGCGATCGCCAGGCTCGAACCGATTGCGGACGTCGTGGAAGCGAGGGTGGCGCCCTTCTTTTTCCCCAACCCTGAAAAGCCGCTCAACCCGCCGCTCATACGTTTCGAGAACGCCGCCGCCGGCTATGTGAGGGCGCAGCCGGTTCTGCGCAATCTCGATCTGCGCATCGACAGCGACGATCGCATCGCACTTCTCGGCCAGAATGGCAACGGCAAGTCGACGCTGGCGAAAGTCCTGTGCGGCAAGCTTCGTCTGATGAGCGGGGAGATGCGCCATCACAAGCAGATCGGCGTCGGCTATTTCGCGCAGCACCAGCTCGACGAGCTCGACCCGCAGCTCACACCCTATGACTACTTCCGCAGGCTCCTGCCGGACACCTCCGAGGCGAAGCAGCGGGCGAGGCTCGGCGCCTATGGCTTCGGAGCGAACACGGCAGACAGCCGATGCGAAATCCTGTCGGGCGGTGAGAAGGCGCGGCTTCTTTTCGCACTTGCCGCCTTCAAGGCGCCGCATCTTCTGGTGCTGGACGAGCCGACCAATCATCTCGACGTCGATTCCCGCGAGGCGCTGATCCACGCGATCAACGATTATGAGGGCTGCGTCATTCTCATCAGCCACGATCGGCATCTGATCGAGACGACGGCAGACAGGCTATGGCTTGTTGCCCAAGGAACGGTCAGGCCTTTCGACGGCGACATCGACGACTACACCGCGCATGTGCTCGACGCTGCGCGCGTCGAAAGGCGCGGCCGGAGCGGGGAGCGACGGGAGAACGGCGGCAGCGCAAGCCCGTTCAGGCGGCAGCAGAAGACGGAGACGTCGCTGCTGAAGCGAATCGGCGAGATCGATGCTTCCATGCAGGCGCTGCAGGAAAAGATCAAAGTGCTCGATCGGGCGCTTGCCGATGAGGGCCTTTACCGGGACGAGCCACTCAAGGCGCAGAAGTTCTCAAAGCTCAGGGCGGAGCTGCAGAGCGACCTCGAGGCTTCCGAGTCCCGCTGGCTCGAGGCGCAGGGCGAGCTCGAACGGCTGAAGGGGTAAGTGATCCCGAACTCCCTTTCGTCACCCTGATGAAAGTCAAGGTCCAGCTTTCGGTCTTCTACAAAATGGAGCTGGATTCCGGCTTTCGCCGCATGACGATGGGCCCCGGACCTCACACCAGCGCGATGACGCGTGTCGGGCCGCCGGTCGCGCCCTCAATCTTCGTCCCACCCATGATGACGGTCGCGCCCTTCTCCGGCACCTGGCCCAGATTGGCGATGGCCTCGATCCCCCAGCGGCCGGCGGGAAGCCAGGTCGTGTGGACCTTGAAGTCCTTCGACTGGCCATGGTCGAGCGAGAGCGTGTCGACGGCGATCCCCAAGGCGTTGCGGGTGAGGAGCAGATCGATGGCATCAGGGTGGAAGCCGGGGAAGTGCATGTCATTGCGGAACTTCTCCGTCTTCACATGCTGATCCCAGCCGGAATTCATGGCGACGCAGCAGCGATCGGGGAGCGGACCGTTCGCCGATTCCCAGGCCTTGATGTCGTCGGCGGTGAGCTGCGTGTCGGGATCCTGCGCAGCGCGCTCGGCAATGTTGACGACGACGAGAGAGGCGATGAGCGAGTCAATCGGAATTCGATCGGCGCTCTCGCCCTCCTTGCTGAAATGGAACGGCGCGTCCATGTGAGTGCCGGTATGCTCGACGAGATGCCATCTGAAGGTGGCGAAGCCATCCTTCTCTATCGTCGTGATCGGCTCTATCTCGAGGTTGGGCTTGCCGAAGAAGGTCGGAAAGGCGGGCCATGTCGTGTGTGTGAGATCGACCACCTTGGAGAACGTCATCTCCTGGGCAAGGGCCTGCGGCGCGAGGGTTGCGGCGGCGGCAAGGGCGGCGGTGCCGCGGAAGAATCCCCTCCGGCTCACGGCGCGTTGAACGGCTTCCTGACAGCCTGGTACGCACATGTTGTTTCTCCCATGTTTTAAGTTCTCGAGACGATGGGCGGCAGCTTACCACCGCCCCAGGCGCATGCAATCAGAGGAGCGTCATGATTGCTTCTGCCAGCGGCCCTGACCGTCCTCGCGCCAATAGGTAACGCTGTGGCCTGATGCTTGCGACGACTTCCAGGCCTCGCGCGCCTCTGTCACGGCCTCCATATCGCGGCCGTCGAAAAGATACACGATGCGATCGAGCGCGGCGATGTCGCTAAGCCTCGCACGATCGACGAGAAAACGCACCTTGGCGCCGTTCGGATTCTCATCCGTGGCCGTGACCCACACCGGCTGCAGATCGGCATTGCCGTCGCGCGCCGTGCCATGGGGAAGGAAGGACTCCTCCCCCGTCACCCAGAGAGCGGAGGAGATCGCCTCGACGCGCTCCTCGCTGCCCGCCTGTATGACGGCGCGCCAGCCGCGCTCCAAGGTCTTGGCGATGAGCTGGGGCAGAACGCGTTCGAGCGGCTGTGTCTCGAGGTGATAGAAGAGCACCTCTGTCATGGCGCTAGCTCTTGGTCTCGTAATGATCCGCGATGAGCCTGTTCAGAAGGCGAACGCCCCAGCCCGAGCCCCAGCTCTGGTTGATGGCGTTGCGGCTTGAGTCCATCGCCGTCCCGGCGACGTCCAGATGCGCCCAGGGCACTTCGTTCACGAAGCGCTGAAGAAATTGCGCGGCGGTGATCGAGCCGGCGTTGCGGCCGCCGATGTTCTTGACGTCGGCGATGTCGGAGTCGATGAGCCGGTCATATTCGCCGGCGAGCGGCATGCGCCAGACCCGTTCGCCGGTGTCGAGGCCGGCCTGGAGCAGGCGCGCGGCGAGTTCGTCATTGTTGGAAAAGAGCCCGGCGTGCTCCTTGCCGAGAGCAATGAGAATGGCGCCCGTCAGAGTGGCGAGATCGATCATGAATTTGGGCTTGAAACGCTTCTGCACGTACCAGAGTGCATCGGCCAGTATGAGACGGCCCTCGGCGTCGGTATTGAGCACGGCGATGGTCTTGCCGGACATCGAGGTAACGACGTCGCCGGGGCGCTGCGCGGTGCCACTCGGCATGTTCTCGACAAGGGCCAGCACTCCGACCACATTCGCCTTCGCCCGGCGCGCGGCCAAGGCAAGCATGAGTCCGCTGACACAAGCGGCACCCCCCATGTCGCCCTTCATGTCCTCCATTCCGGTCGCAGGCTTCATCGAGATGCCGCCCGTGTCGAAGGTCACGCCCTTCCCGATGAAGGCCAAGGGGGCGCCGCCCTTGGCACCCCCGGTCCAACGCATGACGACGAGTCGCGGCTCATTGGCCGAGCCTTGAGCAACGCCCAGGAGCGCACCCATCTTGAGCTCCTTCATCTCGCGCGGCGTCAAGACTTCGACCTTGACGCCAAGCTTGCGCAGTTCTCCGACACGCTTCGCAAATTCCGCAGGCGTCAGCATGTTGGCGGGCTCGTTGACGAAATCCCTGGCGAGGTGAACGCCCTCGGCAACCGCCTGGAGCTTGCGATAGCCGTCTTCTGCAGCCTGCGGATCGCCGTTGAGGATCCTCACGGACTTGACCGGCCGCGCGTCTTCCGGCTTGGCCGATTTGTATTTGGTGAAGGCATAGTGGCGCAGGCGCATGCCGGATGCGATCAAAGACGCGGCCTCTCCCTTGGCGACCGCTTCGAGTTCCGCGGCATCGGCCGCGACGACAGCCTCCCCGATCTTTGCCGCCTGCAGGGCGGCACAGGCCGCTCCCCCCACAAATTCGACATCGCGGGGCTGAAGTTTCGCGGCATCCCCCAGACCTACGATGATCACCCGACGAAGGGCATTGGCGGCAGGGACGAAGAAATCAATCGCCTGCTCCCGCTTTGCCT
>DATBMX010000040.1:0-20153 GCA_036554625.1 Aestuariivirgaceae bacterium | reverse complement strand
CGCAAGAAGCACGTGCTGCTCAGGCCGGTGAACTAGAGGGCTAGTTGACTTTTTCGCTGGTAAGCTTCGGCCGTTTTTGTCCGGGTTCGGGATAGTTGCCGCCGATCTCGAACATGCGGCGCAGAAAGCCGGGGGCCAGGGCAGAGACCGGGTTCACGACGAACTGCGGCTTCTGCATCGTGCCGCGCAGGGCAAAGGTCAGCCCGAAGACGCCCTGGCCCTTGCCGCCGGTCAAGATGTCGCCGAGCAAGGGCACTTCGCCGAGAGCCGAATTCAGCGAATAGGCGGGGATGATGGTGCCGCCGATGTCGATGGCGCCATCGCGCTTGCGGATGACCCCCTGAACGGTCGCGCCCATCTCCGGCCCTTTCAGCAATGAATCCCCGATGCGCACGAAAGCCTGGTCGGACGAAAAAGGCACGGTGAGGCGCGTGAAGGTAAAACCCTGGTTGCGCGGTCCCGACGGTTTGGTCTTCACACTCCTGTCCGAGCGTTCGATTTCGGCGAGCGCCGTCTCGTCTCGAACGAAGAAATTGCGGATCGTCAGCATGCCGCGCTTGATCGAAGGATCGGCGGCGTGCCCGAGCTGGGCGGTGAGCTCGAGCTGGCCGCCCGATGCCTTGGAGTAGAGGTTGGCGGCGCGCAGTGCGGCCCCGGCATCGCCAATCACCACGCGCATGTCGCGGTGGCTGTCGGCAGGCGTGATCCTGATCGCTGCCTGGGCGCCATTGAGAAAGGCGCCCGTGATGTCGGCCTGCTGCACGGTGCTGCCGACCACGGTCAGTTTGCCTTCCACATCCGTCAGCACCTCGCCGCGATTGGCGTAAACGCGCTCGAAGCGCGCTTCGATGGAAACCGGGAGCGTGTTCCGTTCCTTCTTCTTCTGTGCGGCGGCATCATGGTTGAACATCCCATTGATCAAATGGCGAGCGTCGAATGCCGCGCCCGAAACGCTGGCCACGGCGGCCCTATCCTTGCGCCGCAGCTTCATCCTGAAACGGTTCTCATCATCCAGGACGACCTTGGGAAAATCCGCCGACAGAACCTCGCCCTGCGCGTTCAGGCGCACATCTCCCTCGACGGCGATCTTGCCGCCAGAGATGCGCAGGTCGGTGATGGATTTCACATCGGGATCGGTGAAGTCCACGTTGAAGGTGGCGCGCGATTGAATGCCTGGCGGGCGCCACCAGCGCATTGCGTCGATGCGAAGCTCGGCCTTGGTCAGAATGGCCTCAACCTGCGCCCTGGCGATCTTGCCTCGCGACTGCTCGGCATTGAGCTTGAGGCGCACGGGTCCGCTAACGAAGCCGCCCATGTCGAGGCCAAGCTTGAGGCGTTCAGCATCGTCGAGCTCCGCCTCGAGATGCAACAGCTCGGCGCCCGTCGCATTCTTGCCGATGTTCTTCGACCACTCGATAAAGGTCGGAACACGGTTGAGCTGCACCGTCCCCTTGGCGGCCACGCGTCCTGAACCATAGGTGAAGTTCATCGCGCCACCGTCGATCTCGGCCTGCTCGAAGACGCCGTTCAGGCGCACGTCAGTCACATCGGCCGCGGCGGTCATTGCCACCAGAGGCCGCTTTCCCCTCTCATATTGCAAATCGACGTCGATGACCACATTGGCTTCGCCGCCCGTCTTCTCCGGTGCGATGTTGGCAGCCGAGGGATATCCAAGAGGCTCGTGGTCGAGCAGCTCCACGAATTCTCTCGCCCCGCCCTTGGCCTCAACGCGAATGCGCGTGGGGATGATGCGGGCAGCAAGGTCGGGCGTTTCCAACGTGCCCTTCACAAACTGAAGCTCGTTCCCGGAGGGAAGCGTGACGACGCCGTCGCGCAGCTCCAGATCGAAACGATTGCCCCGCAGGCGGCCGGACCCTATCGCACCCGCTATAGGCGGCAGCCTGGCGAAATAGCCGGTCTCAATATCGCGCAAGGTGAACGTAAGGTCGACCATATGGTCGGGAAGCGCCACGCCGCGGAAAGCATCGGCGATTGCCTCGCCCGGAACATTGATGAAAAACCGGCCGTCCGGCACATGGCCGCGGGTGACATTGGCATTCAGCCATTTGCGAGTGTTGGGCGCAACGATCGGCGGCCAGAGCTTTTGAACCATCTTCAAGGGCAGGTCTCGCATCACGCCGCTCAATCGGACGCCGATGGCCTTGTCCTGTCCTTCGAAACTGCCGCGCACGCGCACGCCGGCATTGCCCGACTGCAGAATGAGATCCTCGATGTCGAATCGGCTCTCGAGCACGGAAGCAATCCCTTTGAGCTCGACGCGCTCGAAATGCAGGGTATCCGCTGCGCGCGGGGCGGAGCCCATGGCAAAATTCTTCGCATTGAAGGCGATGGCAAGCGCGGCGAGGCGCCCATCCCCCAGGCGGCGGGGCACGATTCGTCCCTCGAGCTGCGCCTGGGTTCCACCCAAGACAAGCGTGCTGTCCTTGATCAGGAAGGCGCCGGTGGCGGCATCAAGATCGAGGCGCAGCAGGCCCTCCGTGACGGCGATCGGATCGGCAATGTAGTCGGGGAAGCCGATCATGCCGTTGGCGGCGGTTAGCTCCGCCGTGGCGCGGGTGATGACTCCTTCCTCCGTCATCTCCATCTCCGCCCTGCCCGATAGCGGCAGGCGCACTTGCGCCAGCTTGTTGAGGGCGAAGACCTTGCTCGACAGATCGGCCGGCACGAGATCGAAGATGCGCGCGCTCACGGCAAAGCTGCGAGTCTCTGTGCGGTAATTGGCGACGAGTTCCGAGCGCCAGGGCGCGTTGTCGGTGGCGATCGTGATGTCGGCGAAGAGCGCAAAGCCGAAGGGCATGCGGCGAAACACGAGATTGGCGGCGGGGGCGTTCCACCGCGCCTGATTGTATTCATCGAACAGCGCCAAGGACGCGTTGGAAATCTTCACCGTATCGAGAGTCGAGACGGCCGTCCTGCCGCCGCCCGTGGACAAGAGTTCCTTGGCGAGGAATTCGCGCAGCTGCATGGCGTTCGCCGGATCTTCCTGCGGCTCCTCGTCCAGCTCATCCGCCGAATGGGGGTCGGAGGGGCCGGCGAGATCGCTGTCGGCCTTGCGGCCGAAGCCGAGACTCAAGGTGCCGTCAAGATGGCGGTAGAATTCGATGCGCGGGCCGATGAGCTCGAGCTGGCGGGGCACCACACGCCCCGTCAGCATGGCAGTGCCGTCTATGCCGATCGCGGCGCGCGGGGCGCGTGCGATCACGACGCCCGTGAAGTCCTGCAGCGCGACATTGCGCAGACGCAGACGTGGCTGGCCGCTGACGCGGTCGCGCTCAATCACCGCGTCGTCTATGTCGACTCGGTAGCCTGCCAAATTGGAATTGATGGCGTTTTCGAGCGGGCTCTTCAGGAATGTCAAGGCGACGGGACCCCGCGACAAGCGAAGCATGAACAACGCTGCAAAGACCACGGCGAGGGCGAGGAGCGACAGCAACGCCACAACGGTGATCTTGCGCATCGTCCAATTCACGTCATGACTTCCAAGCTGTTGGGCCGGTGGTCATGATGAGAACGAATCAGGAGCCGGCGATTGGCTGTTGAGCGGCAACCACATAGATGCGCTTTCCCCATGAGGATCAAGTGCAAATTCAGAGTGCCCCGTGCATTGCCAAGGAAATGCCCGAATTCGGCAGACAAACCGAACATGTGGTCGAAAGCATGGCGGCATTTGAGGAAACTGTGCTTGTAAATGACTACGGCTCGATTCATAAGTTAATGATTCGAGTTGGCGTCTCTAGCGGGTCGGCGGTTATGGGGATTGCCACGAACAATGCGGCGCCAGAATAAGAGCTACCGCAGGCGGACCAGAGGTCTCGATGCCGTCAGCCATGCATTCCGCGAACGGCAGATCTATCTCAGGGCCGAGGGCGAAGTTCAGTTCATCACGTTAAAGCCGTGGATGCAAATGACCGGGCTTGCGCTGCTGCTTGCGGGCCTGTTTTGGCTCGCCTTTGCCTCAATCAACATCGCGTTCAAGGACCAGCTCCTGGCGCTGCGCGAGCGAGGAATGTACGACGCCCGGCTCGAATATGAGGACCGCCTTGCCGCCATGCGGCAGGAAGTCGACCGCCTGAACGATCGCCTCCTCATCGATCAGGGCGAATATCTCGGTCAAGTCGACCAGGTGAAGACCGAAGTCGACCGGCTGGTGGAACGCCACAAACATCTCGTCGAGTTCTTCCGCCAGACCGCCGATCGCAAGAGCATGGGGGACGCCCGCGCAACGCCGATGACAAAAGTGCCGCAGAATCCTGTAGAAGAAGTGCCTGCCGACGCTCTTGGCGACCAATCGTTTCTGCAAAGCAGTCTGCGCAAGACGGCGTTCAATGATTTTGATTTCTCAGAGCGCTACGCCATGCCGTTCCGAACGGCGGATGAGGCGTCAAGGCCTCTCGCCGATCTCAGAGCAATGCTCGCCCAGTTTCGCATGATGGAGACGGCGCTCCTGGACGAGGCGCTGGCGCAGGCCGAGCAAAGAACGGCGCAAGCGGTCAAAATGTTCAAGCGGCTCGGCATCGACGATCGCACGGTGGTGGCGAATTCCGACCATCGAACGACTGCGACGGGCGGTCCGCTTGTTCCCTTGAACATGGGGCCACAGGACCAAATATCCGAAAAGATCGAGAAGATCCTCGAAGCCCAGGATGCGTTCGAGAAGATGCGCCATGAGGCTCTGCAGTTGCCGCTCCACATGCCTCTGCAGAACATCGTTCGCATGACCAGCGGATTCGGAATCAGACGCGACCCGTTTCGCCACACAATTGCCATGCATGCGGGCGTGGACTTCAAGGGTGATCTCAACTCATCAATTTACGCTACGGCTGACGGCAAAGTTAACGGGGCCGGATGGGAGGGTGCTTACGGGCGGATGGTGGAAATCCTTCATGACAACGGAGTCACCACACGCTATGCTCATCTGAATTCCATCACGGTCGCCGTCGGGGACAGGGTCAGACGCGGCGATGTGGTGGGGAGGCTTGGAAACACGGGACGGAGTACAGGCCCTCATTTGCACTATGAAACGAGGGTAAGGGGCCGGGCAGTTGATCCCGTCCGGTTTTGGCAGACGAGCAATGCTATTCAGGAACTTTCGCAAGAAGACTAACAGCGGCGGCGCTGCCCAGCGCGGCAGGTCCGGTCCTTCCATCATCACAGAAGACGTGGTGATCGAAGGCAATCTCATCAGCGGCGGCGAACTTCAGATCGACGGCACGGTGAACGGCGACGTGCGAGCGCATTCAGTCGTCGTCGATGCACAAGGCGTCATCCATGGCGAAGTCGTGGCTGAGGAAGTCCTGGTGCGCGGCCGCATCATCGGCCCTATCCGCGGCCTGCACGTGCATGTCTATGCGGGCGGACATATCGAAGGCGATGTCATCAACGAGACGATATCGATCGACAATGGCGCGTATGTCGACGGCGCGATCAGGCGCTCGGAGGATCCTCTTGGAGAACCGTCGGGGCATTATGAAGCCGTGGCGTATGAGCCGCCGCAGGACCAGCGGCAGTTTGGCGTTCTGGACGAGCAGGGCTACAGGCCGGTGCAGTTCAAGACGCCAGTGAAGGGTACTTAGTTACCTTGGTCAGCCCGACGAAAGTCGGGTCCAGCTTTGGGCGCTCTTTACTCTTGCGTCATGCGCGGACCTGATCTGCGCATCGGACTCGATCACCGGGTCTTCGCCCGCTGATGACGAAACACGGCTTTCGCCCCGAATGACGATTGTGTTTGGGCTCACTCCAAATCGGCGATCTCTCGGGAAGGCGCGCCGTGGATGCGCTGCGCCAAGGCAGCCTCGATGAAATTATCGATGTCTCCGTCAAGAACGGCGGCGGGATTGGTGCTCTGCGTGCCGGTGCGCAAATCCTTGACGAGCTGATACGGCTGCAGCACATAAGAGCGGATCTGATGCCCCCAGCCTATGTCCGTCTTCTGGGCGTTGGCGGCGTCGAGCTTCTCCTGCTTCTTCTGCAGCTCGATCTCATAAAGGCGCGCACGCAGCATAGACCATGCGGTGGAGCGGTTCTTATGCTGCGATCTCTCATTCTGACAGGCAACGACGATGCCAGTTGGCATATGGGTGATGCGCACCGCGCTATCTGTCGTGTTGACATGCTGGCCGCCGGCCCCCGAGGAGCGGAAGGTGTCGATGCGCACATCCTTGTCGGGAATCTCGATCTCGATCGTCTCGTCGACGAGGGGATAAACCCAGACGGATGCGAAAGACGTGTGACGGCGCGCATTGGCGTCGAAGGGTGAAATGCGCACGAGGCGGTGAACGCCCGACTCCGTCTTGAGCAGCCCATAGGCATTCTCGCCGGCGATCTGCAAAGTGATGGATTTGACGCCTGCTTCCTCCCCCTCGTGTTCGTCGATCACATCGACCTTGAAGCCATGCTGCTCGGCCCAGCGAATGTACATGCGCGACAGCATGCGGGCCCAGTCCTGGCTTTCAGTGCCGCCGGCGCCGGCATGAATCTCGACATAGGCATCATTGCCATCGGCTTCACCCGAAAGCAGCGTCTCGGTCTCCTGGCGGGCGACGTCATGGCGAAGCGTTTTCAGCGCACTCTCGGCCTCTGCCACGATTCCATGATCGCCCTCGGCCTCTCCCAATTCAATCAGTCCCATATTGTCGACAAGGGACTGCTCCAGTGCCAGAAACTTCCTGATCCGGCTGTCGAGCTGCTGGCGGGCGCGCATGATGCCTTGCGCCTTCTGATGATTGTTCCAGATGGCCGGATCCTCGGCGCGCGCGTTCAGGTTTGCGAGCCTCCTCTGCGCGGCGTCGAGGTCAAAGATGCCTCCTCAGCAGCGCCAGCGACTGCTTGATCTCATCGACGATATTGGCGATCTCGGCCCGCATGGATATCCGCATCTGTATGACGCGCTCAGTAGAGCCCGCCGGTGCCCGTCGTCAAGCCGCCTTCGATGACCGCAGCCTCGCCATCGGCAGGGGCGGTATTTGCGCCGATGACGATCGTTTCGTCGGCGGGGCCCTCGCCCGGCTTGAAGGCTTCGAGAATGACATTGGGATCGCCATAGGCGGCGCGTTGCCCCGTAGCAGAATCGATGGGGATGAGCTGAACGCCGCTCGGCACACGGAAGGGCGTGGCGGGCTTGTCCTTAAGGGCGAGCTTGAGGAAGTCGGCAACGATGGGCGAAGCCAGCTCTCCGCCCGTGGCGTCGCGCCCCATCGGCCGCGGATTGTCATAGCCGACATAGACTCCCACCGTCAGATCGGGGGTGTAGCCGATGAACCAGGCATCCTTCTCGTCGTTCGACGTGCCCGTCTTGCCCGCCACAGGCTTGCCTACAGCCTTGACGCGCTGGCCGGTGCCGCGGTCAACCACGCCTTCGAGCATCGAGGTGATCTGGTAGGCGGTATAGGGATTGACCACCTCGTCGCGGTTGTCGAGAAGTTCAGGCTCCGGCTGTTCTCCCCATTCTTCCGCCTTGCAGCTTGCGCAATCGCGCTTGTCATGGCGAAACACGGTGCGGCCATAGCGGTCCTGCACGCGGTCGATGAGCGTGGGGGTGATGCGCTTGCCGCCGTTGTTCAGCATGCTGTAGGCGGCGGTCATGCGCAGGAGCGTCGTTTCGCCGGCGCCAAGCGAATTAGCCAGCACCGGCAACATGTGGTCGTAGATGCCCAGCCGTTCGGCAAGCTCCGCCACGCGCTTCATGCCAAGGTCTTGGGCAAGCCTCACTGTCATGACGTTGCGCGACAGTTCGATACCGCGACGCAGAGTCGAGGGTCCGTAAAACTTCTTGGTATAGTTCTGCGGCGCCCACAGCTCGCCCGACTGCAGCTTGATCTCGATGGGCGCGTCGAGCACGACGGAAGACGGGGTGTAGCCGCTGTCCAAAGCCGCGGCATAGACGAAGGGCTTGAAGGACGAACCCGGCTGGCGCATGGCCTGGACGGCCCGATTGAACTGGCTCTTGCCGTACGAGAAGCCGCCGACAAGAGCCAGAACGCGGCCGGTATGGGGGTCCATGGCGACCAGGGCGCCCTCGACCTCGGGCATCTGAACAAGGTGATAGTGTCCCTTTTCGCGGGCGGGAGCGACATAGACGACGTCGCCCGGCTTCAAAACATCAGACACAGAGGCGATCTCCGGTCCAACCACACCTTCGTCTCCCGCCGTGCGCGCCCATTTCAGGAGATCGAGAGGAATGACTGCCGTCATGCGCTCGGGCGAAGGCTTGCCCGCCGGCCCGATCTCGGGACGCAGACCGATCCTCGCTTCCAATTGCCCCGATTCAAGAACGACTGCGAGCGTCCAGGGGGCGAGGTCTGCGGGAAAGGTGAACTTGGCCAATTCGCGGCCCCAATCCTCAGCCGGATCGATCGTCGTCAGCGAACCGCGATAGCCCCGGCTGCGATCGAACTTGAGCAGGCCGCGGGTGAGGGCCTGACGAGCGATAATCTGATTCTTGGGATCAAGCGTCGTCCGGATGGATAGGCCGCCATTGTAGAGCTTGTCTTCGCCATAAAGCGCAAGGAGCTCCCGGCGCACCTCCTCTGCGAAGGATTCCGCTGAAAAGAGACTGGCGCCCGTGGTCTCCTGGGTAACGCCGAGAGGTTTCTGCTGAAGGGCGTTCGCCTCTTGCACAGTGATGTAGCCGTTCTCGGCCATTCGGGTCAGAACCCAGTTGCGCCGTTCGATCGCTTTGCGCTTCTGCTTGAAGGGATGATAATTGTTGGGACCCTTGGGCAGCGCCGCGAGATAGGCCATCTCGTCGACGCTAAGCCCGTTCAGGGCCTTGCCGAAGTAATTGAGGGCGGCCGCCGCCACGCCATAGGCGTTCAGGCCGAGGAAGATTTCGTTGAGATAGAGCTCGAGGATCTGGTCTTTGCTGAAGGCTTGTTCGATGCGCTTGGCGAGCAGCGCTTCCTTGAGCTTGCGCTGGGCGGTCTGTTCGCTCGACAACAGGAAGTTCTTGGCAACCTGCTGGGTGATGGTGGAGGCGCCGACGAGCTTGCGGCTGCCCCCCGTCAAGCGCGCCTTGGCGTTCATCACCAGGGCGCGGCTGATGCCCTGCCAGTCGAGGCCCGAGTGATGATAGAAATTCTTGTCCTCGGCCGAGAGAAAAGCGGCAATGAGCTGCTTCGGCATGGCGCCTACGGGAACGAAGAGCCGGCGCTCCTTGGCGTATTCAGCAATCAATGAGCCATCGGCAGCGTGGACGCGCGTCATTACCGGCGGTTCGTAGAGCGCCAGCTGCTTGTAATCGGGAAGGTCCTTCTGCGTTTGCCAAATAAGATAGCCCGCGCCTACGGCGAGGCCGCAGAAGAGGATGAAGCCGGTGGCGAAAAGAAACCCCAAGAATCGCAGCATGTCGCTCGACTTATCATGCCGGAGGCGTGCCCCCTAGACCATTCTGCCCTGGCGCCTAGGCCTAGCCTTCGAATGTGGCAGAGGCTTGGCACGTTCAGCCTCTTCGTTAATGGTTGGCGGCAAGACGGGCGGCAAAGAAATTGTCGATGGCTTTTGCGACGGCTGCCCCTGCCTTTCTGCGCCAGGCGGGCGAATTGAGGAGTTTCTCGTCGACGCTGCTCGACAGATAACCCAATTCGAGAAGGGCCGACGGCACATCGGGAGCTTTCAGCACGCGGAAACCTGCCGCGCGGACGGGGCGAGTGGTCATTTCAATCACGGGACGCAAGCTATCGACCACGGTCCTGGCGAAGACCAGGGAATGATTCTTGGTCTCGCGCAGGGCGAGGTCGATCAGAATTCCGGTGATCTCCTCGTTCTCATCAGCCAGATCGACGCCGGCGATCAGGTCGGCGCGATTTTCTGCATGGGCAAGCTCTTCGGCTTCGGAATCGGAGGCGGTGTCAGACAGGGTGTAGACAGTGGCGCCCCGCACGGCCGCGCCGCGCACGGCATCGGCGTGAAGGGCCAAAAAGAGATCGGCCCTGTTCTTGCGCGCAATGCGCACTCTCTCCTTAAGGCTCAGGAACGTGTCGCCCGAGCGGGTCAAGACCACCTGATAACGATTGTGATCAAGGCGCTTCTCGAGCTCCTTGGCGAAGGCCAAAACAATGACTTTTTCCGCCGTTCCGCTCTTGCCGATGGCGCCAGGATCGATGCCGCCGTGGCCTGGATCGATGACGATCGTGAAACGGCCATCCTTGCGCGCGGGATCATCGGCAGCTTCATCCGCGCCCGGTGCCGTCCCGGCGCTCAAAGGCGGCAGTTCCCGGGGAACGCCCTCCTCGTCCAGAGGCAGGGCCTGCGCGTCGTCGAGCTCCAGGACCCCAGCCTGCCTTTCCTTGGCGCGGTTGAGGCGGGCGAAGGTCGCTTCGTCCGTCGGCAGAAGATCCAAGACCATGCGCGCCGGCTCGCCGTTCTCAGGCTCGATGATGAAAGCGTTTTCAATGAGAACGGGGCCGTGCGTGTCTAAGACGATGCGCGATCTGCCTTCGTCGATAAGTCCGTAGCGAAAAGCCTTGACGAGGCCGCGACCGGCCTTGCCGGTTTCCGGAGGCAGCGCGAACTCCACCTCCTGAAGATCGATGACAACGCGATAGGGATCGGCAATGACATAGGCGTTAAAATTGATCGCCACCGTCAAATCGGCCACGAAGCGGGTGCGGACCTTGTTGCCGCCGAGACGGGCCGCGGTTGCAGATGGCACGGCGGCCCCCCAGCGAAACCATTCGGCGGCAACCGGCGCATTCAGCCCCGCAAGGCTCGCGATCAGCATGAAGCACAAGGCCAGTCCTGCCAAGGATGATGGTTTCACGAACGGCTTCATCGCATGTGCATCGCCTCGCTGGCCTGAGGCGCCACCCTAATTCACCATCGGTTAACCATTCGTTTCAGAGGAACGCCCAAGGAAAGCAAGCACATGGCCATGCTCCGGTCGCTCCCGGCTATTGGGCTTGCCAAAGCAGGCGCTCCTCCGTAAACAGTGTGCGTTCCACCCTTTCGCGGGCCGGCCCAGGAGAGAGCCTTAAGGCCCCAGAGGATCAAGGAATTTCCGCGCCGGTGAGGGGCCGGGCAGCATGCAACCCCACCCGGCTGCGTTAAGGGCTTGCGCCTCCAGTGGCTCGAGCCATGCGCCGGTTCAGTCCACTGTACTCCCGGCACTTAGTCGAACCGTTCCGGCACAGCCGGGGCAAAGGCAATATCGGAATGCACGCAAGCGCGCCTTTTGAAATTGAGATCGCCGGCACCAGTACGGCATTGAGATCAGTTGCCGCTTGCTCGAGCATTCCCCATTCGCGCGCATGGACGTCCGCAAGGCCCAAGCGAGTGCCCGGTCGTAGGATCGAGGCCCAAGGGCAGCTATTGCGCGCCAAGGATAGCCCAAAATGGGAAGTAAGATGCTCATCGACGCCACCCACAGCGAGGAAACCCGCGTGGTCGTGGTCAGAGGAAACAAGATCGACGAATTCGATTTCGAATCGGCTGCGCGAAAGCAGCTCAAGGGAAACATCTATCTCGCAAAGGTAACGCGAGTCGAACCTTCGCTGCAGGCGGCCTTCGTCGATTACGGCGGCAATCGCCATGGATTCCTCGCCTTCAGCGAAATTCATCCAGACTATTACCAAATCCCCATCGCCGACCGGCAGGCACTGCTGCGCCAGGAACGGGATGACGCCCGCCGGGGCGATGACGATTTCGAGCCGTTCGATCTGAACGGCAGCGAAAGCGAGCAAGGGAAGGCGCAGGAGGTCACCCAGCCTGTCGATTCGGGCGAGATCCTGGCTTCCGAGGCAAGCCTTGCAGCACTCAGCCAGGCGGAGGCCGCACCCGACAAGATCGAGTCCGAGACGCCGATCGAGACCAGCGAAGGCGATACCGCCCCGGACACTGCTGCAGCGGACGTGGCGGAAGAGGTCCCTGCCCCTCTTTCCTCCGTCGAGACAGTCGAAGAGGATGCAGAATCGGCCAAGGTCGATTCGGTGGGGGCCGAGGACATTCTCGAAGAGGTGCCGCAACGGCAGCGCCGCGCCGTGCGACGGCATTACAAAATCCAGGAGGTCATCAAGCGGCGGCAGGTCATCCTGGTGCAGGTCGTGAAAGAAGAACGCGGCAACAAGGGCGCTGCGCTCACCACCTATTTGTCGCTTGCCGGACGCTATTGCGTGCTCATGCCCAACACGGCGCGCGGCGGCGGCATCTCGCGCAAGATTACGGACGCCAACGACCGGCGGCGGCTAAAGGAGGTCGCGCGGGAGGTGGAGGTTCCGGAAGGCATGGGCCTCATCGTGCGCACGGCTGGCGCTCAGCGCACCAAGACCGAGATCAAGCGCGATTTCGATTATCTCATGCGGTTGTGGGAAAGCGTGAGAGACCTGACGCTGAGCTCCACCGCGCCAAGCCTCGTCTATGAGGAAGGCGATCTCATCCGACGCTCGATCCGCGATCTCTACACCAAGGACGTGGACGAGGTGCTGGTGGAGGGCGAAGACGCCTATCGCGGCGCCAAGGACTTCATGAAGATGCTCATGCCGAGCCATGCGCGCAACGTGAAGCTCTACAAAGACACGCGGCCCCTGTTCTCCCGCTATCAAGTCGAGACACAGCTTGATTCGCTGTTCAGCCCGACGGTGACGCTGCCCTCGGGGGGCTACATGGTGATCAACCAGACGGAAGCGCTGGTGTCGGTCGACATCAACTCGGGAAAATCAACCCGCGAGCACAATATCGAAGACACGGCGCTGCGCACCAATCTTGAAGCGGCGGACGAAATCGCCCGGCAGCTGCGGCTCAGAGATCTCGCCGGCCTGATCGTCATCGACTTCATCGACATGGAGGAAAAGCGCAACAACAGGTCGGTGGAGCGAAGGCTCAAGGAAGCCCTCAAACACGACCGCGCACGAATCCAGGTCGGCCGCATCAGCCATTTCGGGCTTCTCGAAATGTCGCGGCAAAGGCTGAGACAAGGAATGCTCGAAGGCTCAACCAAGACCTGCCCGCATTGCGAAGGCCGCGGCATCGTGCGCTCGGTTTCCTCCTGCGCCCTGTCGGTGCTGCGCAGCATCGAAGAGCAGCTCATCACCAAGAGGCCCGAGAATCTGACGGTGCAGTGCCACCGCGACGTCGCGTCCTACATTCTGAACGAAAAGCGCGACCGGCTGCTCACGCTGGAGCAAAGCTTCAACGTGTCGATTTTCATCGTGCCCTCCGATCTCCTGAAATCCGCAGAAGCGCTTATCGAGCGGGGCGGCGAACGGACGCCGACGATCCGCAAGGCCAATTTGGCGCCCGTAAAAATGGAAACAGCGCTGGTCGACGACCTCGAAGAAGCACAGGAACCATCGGAAGAGGAAGCGAGAGAGGATCAGGAGGAGGAGGAGGAGGAGGAGCCGCGGGCCGAGGCCAAAGACGCCGAGACTGGCGACGGCGAGCAGCGGCGGGGACGCCGCCGCAGGCGGCGCGGCCGGCGCGGCGGCAGGCGCAACCGCGAGGAACAGGCGGGCGTGCAATCTTCCGGCGCGGATATTGCCGAGGCAGGACAGGAGGACGAGCGGCAATTCGACGATGCTCCTGTCGATCTGTCGAAAACAGAACAGCCGTGGGCTGAATCATCGGCTCGCTTCGCGGATGACCGCGAGAGGAAGCCTCGTGCAGCCGATCAAAATGGCGGCAAGGGGAAAGGTCGCCCAGCCGATGGTGGAGCAGCAGATCAGCCTGAGCCGAGCGGCGCCGAGTTGAGCCAGGCGGCGGCCGAAATGGACGCCTCCGACAACGGCGATGCGGGAAAAGACCAGGCTGAGAGTCAGCGCCGCTGGTCGCCGCCGCAGCCTACCGTCGATCCCGGCACGGTGAAACGCAAGGCCGGCTGGTGGCAACGCCGCAGCCAAAGCTGAGCCTCAAACTCGCCGTATTTGGCACCGAAGACAATGCGCATTCGCAAAGACAGGAATTCGGGGAATGCATAGAGTGGCATCTCACGCGGCCAAGATTGCCGTTGCTGCAAGCCTGGTCTTTCAAGGAACCGCGCCGGTTCTTGCCCAAGGCGCCAACATACCGCTGATCCGGGACGCCGAGATCGAGAGCCTGATGCGCATCTATTCGCGACCGATCTTCAAGGTGGCGGGCATAAGCGAAGGAGCCGCCAAGGTCTATCTCGTCAATCAGCAGGGCATCAACGCCTTCGTGGCGGGGGGCCAGCGCATCTTCATCAACACCGGCCTTCTGTCGCAGGCGAAGACGCCCAATGAAGTCATCGGCGTGCTCGCCCATGAAACAGGGCATATCGCCGGCGGCCATCTCGCCCGCATGGGAGCCCAGGTGGAGAAGGCGAGCGCGCAGGCGATCATCGGCATGCTGCTCGGGGCGGCGGCTATCGCCGGAGGCGTGGCGGCGGGGTCTGATGGAGCGTCTCAAGCAGGTGCCGGCGTGTTCTTGGGCACGCAGGGATTGGTCACGCGCAATCTTCTTGCCTATGTGCGGGCCCAGGAATCGGCGGCTGACCAAGCGGCCGTCAAGTTCCTCGACGAGACCGGTCAATCAGGCCGCGGCATGCTGACTCTGTTCCAGAAGCTTGCCAATCAGTCGATGGGATCGCTGAGAAACGTCAATCCCTATGTGATGACGCATCCAATGCCGCTTGACCGTATTCGCAATCTGGAATTGTCGGTGCAGAAGAGTCCCTTCTACGACCGGCAGGATCCGGAGGATCTTATGCTGCGACACCGGCTGATGCAGGCCAAGATTGCTGGTTATCTCAACGCGCCGCAGCAGGTGTTCCAGCAATATCCGTCGAGCGACAAGAGCCTTCCAGCGCGCTATGCGCGCTCGATCGCCGCCTACAGGATGGGCGACATCAAGAGCGCTCTGCGCGAACTCAATGCGCTGACACAAGCGCAGCCCGGCTACGCTTATTTCTGGGAGCTCAAGGGCCAGGCGCTGCTCGAGAGCGCGCGCGCTGCGGAGGCCGTCGCACCCTTGCAAAAAGCGGCAAAGCTCTCCAATGGCAACGGCCTTATCCACATCATGCTGGCGAAGGCTTTGCTTCAGCAGGAAAGCTCCGCCAATGCCCAGGCGGCGCTCAAGATCCTCAAGAGCGCGATGAAGAGCGAGCGCGATACGCCGATCCTGCATGCGCAAATGGCCATCGCCTATGCGCGGCTCGGAAACATTCCGCTCGCGGACCTGTCGACGGCGGAGGCAGCCATCCTCAAGGGCGACAGGGAGCTAGCTTCGCAGAAGGCGCAGCTCGCCGCGCAAAAGCTCAAGCAAGGATCGCCCGAATGGATCCGCGCCAAGGACATACTGAATTTCGCCGACCGGAAGAAATCATAACGAGGCGCCTCATGCGAAGGAGATCGTCCATGAAGACCATGAGAGACCTCGCCTTTGCGGCAATGAGCCTGCTCGTGTTCGCGCAAGGAGCGGCTGCGCAGGAATTCAGCGATCAGCAGAAACAAGAGATCGAAAAGCTCATCAAGGAATATCTGATCAGCAATCCGGAGGTGATCAAGGAGGCCATCCAGGAACTCGAACGTCGCCAGCTGCAGGCCGCCAACGAGGCGGCCAAGAAAACCATCGGCGAGCGGGCTAAGGAGATTTACCGGGCGGAAGAAGATCTCGTGCTCGGCAATGCGGCAGGCGAAGTGGCCGTGGTCGAGTTCTTCGATTACAATTGCGGGTATTGCAAGCGCGCGATCCCGGAGATCGAAAAGCTCATTCAGTCGGACAAGAACGTCAAGGTGATCATCAAGGAGTTTCCGATCCTGGGCGCCGGCTCGATCATCGCTGCCAAGGCGGCGCTCGCCTCGCGACTGCAGGGCAAATATGCCGAGTTTCACGCCGCCCTCACAGGGTTCGACGGGGTGAAAGACGAGGAGAGCGTGATGCAGGTGGCGACGCAGCTGGGCCTCGATGTCACGAAGCTCAAGGCCGACATGGAGTCGGACGCGGTAGCGGAAGTGATTCGCAGGAATTACAGCCTTGCCGAAGCCCTGTCGATCAACGGCACTCCGTCATTCATCATCGACGATGCGCTCGAACCCGGCTACGTGTCCTTCGACGTTCTAGCGCAGCATGTCGCAACGGTCCGCCAGAACGGCGGCTGCAAGCTGTGCTGAGCGCCCATTGACGGGTGCTTCCATAGGGCGCAAAGACCTCCTATAAGGCCCATGAGGGACGGGAGGCGGTCCCTTCTCTCAATTCAGGTCAATGCCCAGGGCGCATGGCAGCAACCATTTACATTCTCAATGGTCCCAACCTCAATCTCCTCGGCAAAAGAGAGCCAGACGTTTACGGTTCGGAGACACTCGCCGACATCGAGCGCCGCTGCCGAAAAAAGGCGGATGCGCTCGGCCTCAGCGTCGAATTGAGACAGAGCAACATCGAGGGGGAGCTGGTCGGCTGGATTCAGGAAGCGCGCGAGCGCGCGCAAGGCATCCTCATCAACGCCGCCGCCTACACCCATACGTCGGTTGCCCTTCATGACGCCCTCAAAGCGTGCGGCCTGCCGATCGTAGAAGTTCATCTTTCCAACATCTACAAGCGCGAAGCCTTCCGGCATAACAGTTTCGTGTCGCCCGTCGCCAATGGCGTCATCTGCGGCTTCGGCGGCCAGGGGTATGAATTCGCTCTCGATGCGCTTGCCGCCATCGTGCACAGAAGCGGGAAATAGGGGTCAATGTCCAAGCCAAAGAAACCGAGCCGAGGCAAGTCCGAATCCGGTGTGGACCTATCGGAGTTCGAAGGACCTGAGCTCGGGGCGACCGCCGAGCTCATCAGAGAGCTCGCCAACCTGCTGCGCGAGACGGGGCTCGGCGAGCTCGAAATCCAGGACAAGAACATCCGCGTGCGGCTGGCGCGGGGCCTGCAGCAAGCCAAGGGAGCGCCACTCGCCCTGGACAGCGACGCTGCGCCTCTCCAGCAGATGCCTCGTAACGACGGCCAAAGGGAGAGCGAGACCGACGACACGCTCGATCTTTCCTCGCATCCAGGCGCGGTCAAGTCTCCCATGGTGGGGACGGCTTATCTCGCGCCCGCGCCGGGAGCGGCAAATTTCGTCGAGGTCGGAAAAGAGGTCAAACAGGGGCAAACGATCATCATCATCGAAGCCATGAAGACAATGAACCAGATTCAGGCACCGCGTTCGGGACGGGTGACTCATGTCTTCGTCGAGAATGGCCAGCCCGTCGAATATGGCGAGCCGCTTCTGATCATCGAATAGCATGTTCGACAAGATTCTGATCGCAAACAGAGGCGAAATCGCACTGCGCGTGATGAGAGCGTGCCGGGAGCTAGGCATCTCGACCGTCGCCGTTCATTCCACGGCGGATGAGAACGCCATGCATGTGCGCCTAGCGGACGAGAGCGTGTGCATCGGCCCGCCGATTGCGCGCGACAGCTATCTGTCGATACCCGCCATCGTGTCAGCCTGCGAGATCACCGGCGCCGAAGCCGTTCATCCAGGCTACGGGTTTCTGTCCGAGAATGCCCGTTTCGCCGAGATCCTGGCCGAGCACGGGATAGCTTTCATCGGTCCCAGCGCCGAGCACATCCGCATCATGGGGGACAAGATCGAGGCCAAGCGGACGGCGAGCATGCTCGGCATTCCGGTAGTACCCGGTTCGCAAGGCAGCATCCGCGACATCGGCGAGGCGCGCAAGCTCGCGGCCGATATCGGGTATCCGGTGCTGATCAAGGCGACGGCGGGCGGCGGCGGGCGCGGCATGAAAGTTGCCGCCAGCGAGGCCGAACTTGAAACGGCAGTGCAGACGGCGCAGGCGGAAGCGAAGGCGGCTTTCGGCAATGGCGACGTCTATATGGAGAAGTATCTCAGCAAGCCGCGGCACATCGAGATCCAGGTGCTCGGCGACGGCCAAGGACGGGCAATACACCTCGGCGAAAGAGATTGCTCGCTGCAGCGGCGCCATCAAAAAGTGTGGGAAGAGGCCCACTCGCCCGCTCTCAACAGCGATCAGAGGGCGAAGATCGGGGATATCGTGGCACGCGCCTGCGCCAAGCTAGGCTATGCCGGCGTCGGGACCGTGGAATTCCTTTATGAGGATGGACTGTTCTATTTCATCGAGATGAACACGCGGTTGCAGGTAGAGCATCCGGTCACGGAGATGCTCACCGGATTGGACCTCGTGCAAGAGCAAATCCGCATCGCCGCAGGGGCGTCCCTGAACCAGCAGCAAACCGACATAACCTTCAGCGGACACGCCATAGAGTGCCGCATCAATGCGGAAAATCCGGTCACCTTCGTGCCCTGCCCCGGGCGCATCGATGCCGTTCATGTGCCGGGAGGACTGGGCGTGCGCGTCGATTCGGCGATCTATGCCGGCTATGCGATTCCTCCTTATTACGACAGTCTGATCGGCAAGCTCATCGTGTTCGGCAAGAGCCGCAATGAATGTCTGATGCGGCTGAAGCGGGCTTTGAGCGAATATGTCATCGAGGGGGTGGACACCACGATCCCTCTGTTCCAGAGGCTACTCAAGGAACCCGACGTCATGAACGGGAATTACGACATTCATTGGCTGGAGCATCTGCTTCGCCGAGGCTGAGGAATGACGACCATAACCCCGCAGATTCTGCTGAAAGCCTATGCGGCGGGTGTTTTTCCGATGGCGGAGAGCGCGGAGGACAATGCGCTCTACTGGGTGGAGCCGGAATTCCGCGGGATCATTCCGTTCGATTCCTTCCATGTCCCGCGCAGCCTGCGGAAAGCCATAAGGCAGGGCAGGTTCGAGGTGACGGTTGACCGCGCCTTTGGCGCCGTCATCGCCGGCTGCGCGGAGAAAACGGCGGGGCGGCCGTCGACATGGATCAACGCACGCATCACCTCGCTCTACACGCAGCTTCACAAGATGGGCTTTTGCCATTCCCTCGAGGCTTGGCGCGGAGGAAGGCTCGCAGGGGGACTGTACGGCGTGCGCATCGGCGCCGCCTTCTTCGGCGAAAGCATGTTTTCGCGCGAGCGCGATGCCAGCAAAGTGGCGCTTGTTCATCTTGTGGCTCGGCTCAAGACGAGCGGGTTCCGGCTGCTCGATGCGCAGTTCATCAACGATCATCTGAGACAGTTCGGGGCAATTGAGGTGTCGCGCAACAGCTATCAGCACATGCTCGACCAGGCGATCGCGGAAGAAGCCGATTTCGGCTGCTTCGGAGGCGATGGCGACCCTGAAGAGGTTCTTGCGGCGGTGGCTGGAAAAATATAGACGGCCCTCAAATCGTCATTCCGGCGAAAGCCGGATCCAGCTGCATGTTGAGAGTTTCAAAGCTGGACCCTGGTGTGGTGATACCCTCACTGATTGTCCTGCGGCACGTCCTGCGGGCTCAAGGATTCGGGGTCGATCTGCTCTTCCACGGGAGGCTTCGGCGCATCGGGATCGAAACAGCCGGTCAGCCACACGTCGTAGACGGGGTGCTCCACGGCGTTGAGACCGGGGCTTTCGGCAAACATCCAGCCCGTGAATATCCGACGGGCGGAACTGTCGGCAGCAACTTCCTCCACCTCGACGAAGGAGGTCGTCTTTGGCTCCTCTTCGGGCGGGCGCGAGTAACAGGCGCGCGGGCGCACGACGAGGGAGCCAAACTGCTTGTTGCCGTCAATCGGCACCTGGAAGGTGGTGATGGTGCCGGTGATCTTGTCGAGGCCAGCGAAGACGGCGATCGGATTGGCAAGCCTCTCGGCATGCGCCGAAGCGGCGGTACCAGCGATGACAACCGCGGCGAAAAGGGTCGCATTTCTCATGATCTCACCGCCTCCACGCGGAGGCGCACATAGTCCGCCGTCCACCTGCCCTTGGCGTCGCACAGAGAAGGTCTCAACAGCGCCTCCGCCTCATCCAGCACGTCGTCCATGGAGGGACCAAACTGCTCGAAGAACGGTTTTCGGAAGACCTTGAGCCATGCCTTCATGCCGGTCTTCAGCTCCGTCGGGCGCGGATATAGGCCGATGCGCCTGACGCGGAAACCCCCCTCCTCCAGCATCCCGCGGTAGACATCGATGCTTGGAAAGAACCATGGCCCCGCCAGTTCCGCATCGCCGCCGCGGGTCCGGGCAATGGCGCGCATGGCGGTGATGATCGCTGCGACATTGCCATGGCCGCCGAATTCGGCGACGAAGCGACCTCGCGGCTTGAGCGCCGCGCGAATGCTTTTAATGACGCGGCGCGGCTCGGTCATCCAATGGA
>DATBMX010000192.1:0-1613 GCA_036554625.1 Aestuariivirgaceae bacterium | reverse complement strand
TCCAACTCAGCAATGCTTGCCATGTGTAAACCCCGATCTAGTCGAGATAGAGAGTATAGCCCGCGCCGCGTATGGTTTGGAGATAGATGGGAGAGGCAGGATCGGCCTCGATCTTGCGCCGCAGGCGGTTGATCTGGACGTCGATGGTGCGGGCGTTCTCCTCTGCACCGTCCTTCATCAATTCGGTGCGGGCAATGGCGTGGCCGGCCCGTTCGACGAAGAGACGCAGGAGCTCGCGTTCGCGGGTGGTCAGACGCACGAGCTCGCCGCCGCGGCGCAGCTCGCCGCGACTGACGTGAAAGGTACAATCGCCGAAGCGGACCTGATCTGCACCCGGCGGGGCCTGCCGGCTTCTACCGAGAATGTTGCGGATACGCAGCAGGAGCTCCATGGGCTCGAACGGTTTGGGCAGGTAGTCATCGCTTCCGGACTGCAAGCCGTTGACGCGGTCGCTGGTCTCGCCCAAGGCCGAGAGCAAGAGGATCGGGGTCTGATCGTTCTGCCGGCGAATGGAGCGGGTGAGGTCGATTCCGCTCTCCCCCGCCATCATGATGTCGAGAATGAGACAATCAAAGGCAAGACCGCGCATTTTTTCGCGCGCCTCGCCGGCATTGGCGGCCGTGGAGACGCGCAGGCCATGACCGGCCAGGAAGGAAGAGATCAGCTCGCGAATACGGCGATCGTCGTCGACGATGAGGATGTGGGGCGCGGCGTCGATGGGGCCCGCCATTCAGCGGACCTCCCTCGGAGGTGGGGCAGAATGGGAGGAGAGGCTCCGCCATTGCTCGCGACCTTCCGCATCGATCATCGCCATCAGAATTTCCCTCAACGCTTCCCCGGTCCATCCGGTACGAGACAAGGCAGTCTCTATGCGGCGCAATTGCGGAGCCATGAGCTCGCCATGAAGCGTTTTTCCGCGCGGCGTCAGATAAAGAAGCCGCTGGCGGCGATCAAGCGATCCTTCGGCCTGGACAACATAGCCTTTCTCAATGAGTTCGCGCAGCACGCGACCCAAGGACTGTTTCGTGATCTTGAGGATGTCCAGGAGTTCCGCCACCCGCATGCCCGGATTGCGCCCGACGAAATGCAAGACCCGGTGGTGGGCGCGGCCAAAGCCTATTGCCTTCAGAATAGCGTCGGGATCGCCGGTGAAATCACGATAGGCGAAGAACCACAACTCGATAAGCTCGATCAGCTCATCGCGCGAGGTCCACAGGAGCCGGCTATTTACGTCAGCCATGTTGACATATTTTGCACCTTCCTTTAGGTCGTTGCAAGGGTTCTTGACCTTAGACATTCGCGACCGGAGGCAAGGAGAAGCTCATGGCCATCGTCCCCTTTGACCAGCGCGAGGGCTTCATTTGGCTCAATGGCGAGTTCGTGCCTTGGAAGGACGCCAAGGTGCATGTACTCACCCACGCCCTCCACTATGCGAGCGCCGTCTTCGAAGGGGAGCGCGCTTATGGCGGGGAGATTTTCAAGCTGAGGGAACATACGGAACGACTGTTTCTGTCGGCCGAGATGCTCGACATGAAAATTCCCTACAGCGTGGCCGAAATCGACGAAGCCTGCCGCGCGACGCTCAAGAAACAAGGCTTCACCGATGCTTATGT
>DATBMX010000403.1:0-2942 GCA_036554625.1 Aestuariivirgaceae bacterium | reverse complement strand
CGAGCTCGCACAGGCCTTTCTCACCGTGCCCGGCGTGCGAAGCGCCGTACCCTATGTCGAGGGGCAGGTGATGGTATCGTCCGAACGCCAGGCGACGGGAGCGCTGGTGCGCGGCATGCGCCAAGCGGACCTCAAGAATCTGCCAAGCGTCAACAATAGCAAACTGCGAGGCACGATCGAGGGCTTTGACAATTCCAACGGCGTCGCCATCGGCTACCGCATGGCATGGAAACACAATATCGGGCTGGGGCAGGAGATTACGCTCATCGCACCGGAAGGCCCCGACACGCCTTTCGGCAACGCGCCGCGTATCAGAAACTTCCCCATCGTGGCGTTGTTCGAGATCGGCATGTCGGACTATGACGAGAATGTCATCTACATGCCTCTCTCCGTCGCGCAGGAGTATTTCCTGCTCGACGAGGCAACGACGGGCATCGAACTGCGGGTCGACGACCCCGACGATGTGAACGGCTACCTGGAAGCGCTCAACGTGATCTCGGGGCCGGGCCATGACTTCAACACCTGGATCAGGCGCAACGAGGCCTTCTTCTCGGCGCTTGCGGTCGAGCGCAATGTGATGTTCCTGATCCTCACGCTCATCATCCTCGTCGCCGCTCTCAACATCATCTCCGGCCTCATCATGCTTGTGAAGGACAAAGGCCATGACATCGCCATCCTGCGCACGATGGGTGCGACGCGCGGCGCTATCCAGCGGGTATTCCTCATAACCGGCGCTTCGATAGGAGTGGTCGGCACCCTGGCGGGCCTCGTGCTCGGCGTCATCGTCTGCCTTAACATCGAGCACATCCGCCGCTTCATCAGCTGGCTGACGAACACGGAGGTTTTCTCGCCCGAGCTTTACTATTTGTCGCAATTACCGGCCGAGATGGATCCTCGGCAGACTGCACTGATCGTGCTCATGGCGCTCATTCTGTCTGTGGTCGCAACCCTTTATCCCGCCTGGCGCGCGGCAAGTCTCGATCCGGTCGAGGCCCTGAGGTACGAGTGATGGTGAAGGGACTGGCCCCCGCCCTGGAGCTCAGGAACGTCTCGCGAAGCTATCCGGAGGCGGGGGGTCGGCTCGAAGTGTTCAGCAATGTCAGTCTTACGGTTTCTTCCGGCGAGATAGTCGCGCTCGTCGGCCCGTCGGGCGCGGGAAAGTCATCTCTGCTCCATATCGCGGGACTTCTCGAGCGGCCCACCTCGGGAGAAGCGATCATCGCCGCGAAGAATTGTTCGAGCCTCGATGATGCGGGAAGAACGCGCGTGCGCCGTATCGGCATCGGATTCATCTATCAGTTCCACCATCTGCTGGCAGAATTCAACGCGCTCGAAAATGTTATGATTCCGCAGCTCATCGCCAACGTGGAGAGGAGAAAAGCGGAAGCGCGCGCCAGGGACCTCCTTACCCGCCTCGGCCTCGACCAGCGGCTTGACCACCGGCCGGCGGAGCTTTCCGGCGGCGAACAGCAGCGGGTGGCGATCGCCAGGGCCATCGCCAACAAGCCGCTGCTTCTCTTGGCTGACGAGCCCACTGGAAACCTCGATCCGAAGACCGCCGATCATGTGCATGCCGAGTTCCTGCGACTGATCCTGGAGGAGGGACTTGGCGCACTCGTTGCGACGCACAATCTCGAACTGGCCTCGCGCATGAGCCGCGTTTTGAAGCTGGAACACGGAGAGCTCGTCGAGCTGCGAAAAGCGTGACATTTGAAGAGGCACACCGGCACCTCAAGGGCATTCCTCATATCGGGGACGAGCAGGCCTTCGAGCTTTATCGCTTCATCGCACGCGAGAAGCCCAAGGTTTGTCTCGAGCTTGGCCACGCGCATGGCGCGTCCAGCGCCTATATGGCCGCAGCGCTCGACGATTTCGGCGGCCATCTCGATACGGTTGATCTCGTGAGCGCGCGAGATCGCGTTCCCAATTTGGAAGGCCTGCTCGCAAAGATGGGCTTGGAGGCGCGCGTCGCCATCCACCGCGAAATCAACTCCTATACCTGGTTCCTGAAAAAGAAGATCGCGGCGCAGTCGGTCGGCGGCCTGTGCGAGCCCTGCTACGATTTCTGCTTCATCGATGGGGCGAAGAACTGGACGATGGATGGCTTTGCCTTCTTCCTGGTCGACAAGCTGCTCAAGCCGGCCGGCTGGATTCTCTTCGACGACTATAATTTCACCTATGAGAAATATATGAAGCGCAGGGAGGTGCTTGACGGCATCAGCCTGCGCGAGCTTGGGCCCGACCAGCGCGCCGGAGCGCAGGTGGAACAGATTTTCAACCTCCTCGTCCGCCAGCACCCGAGCTATTCCAATTTCATCGTGCAGAACAACAGCTGGGCCTGGGCGCAGAAGGTGCCAGACGGGCGCAAGGACGTGAATACCGACCGGCCATTTGGCTTTCGGTGACGCGCGGAGGCGGAGACGTCATTGCGCTAGGGTGTGGATTGCGGGCTCGGCCGATTCGCTTGAGACCTTGACTCTCGTTATCCTCGCAAGCCATGGACGATTCTGCGGCAACTTTCATCCATCTGCGGATCCATTCCGCCTATTCTCTCTCGGAAGGGGCGCTGCCGATCAAGCAGCTCGCCGAAATGGCCAAGACGCATGCCATGCCGGCGCTGGCGATCACGGATTCGGGCAATCTCTTCGGAGCGCTCGAATTCTCCGAAACCCTGGCCGAGAAAGGCGTTCAGCCCATTATTGGCTGCAGCCTGAAGATTGATTTCAACGATCTGCAGCAGGACAACAGGCTCCCCGCGAAGCATCAATGCGCCGTGCTGGCGCTCCTTGCCAAGGATGCACAGGGCTATGCCAATCTGATGAAACTGTCGAGCCGCGCCTATCTCGACACACCCGACCATGCAGAGCCGCATGTGACATGGACGCTTCTCGAACGGCACAGCCAGGGGCTGATCTGCCTGACGGGAGGTCCGGCGGGCCCCG
>DATBMX010000337.1:0-2644 GCA_036554625.1 Aestuariivirgaceae bacterium | reverse complement strand
CCATAAGCCGGGCGGCGATTTCCGATCCGACCGAGCCTTGCGGCCAACCTTCTTCGACAGTGATGCAGCGGTTGGTTTTCTTCACGCTTTCGATCACCGTTGCCATGTCAAGTGGCCTGATGCTGCGCAGATCGATGACTTCCGCGTCAATTCCTTGGCCTGCCAGCCTTTCTGCCGCTCCCAGCGCATAGGTCATGCCGATGCCGAAGGATGCGACCGTTACATGCTGGCCGCTGCGTGCGATCCGGGCCTTGCCAATCGGCACGAGCCAATCCTCGATCTTTGGCACATCGAACGTCTTGCCATAGAGAATTTCATTTTCGAGGAACACCACGGGATTGGGATCGCGGATCGCGGACTTGAGCAGACCCTTGGCATCGGCGGCAGTATAGGGCACGACCACCTTGAGCCCCGGAATCTGGCTGTACCAGGCGGTAAAGTCCTGGCTGTGCTGCGCGGCCACACGCGCCGCAGCGCCATTGGGCCCTCGGAAAACAATCGGGCAGCCAAGTTGGCCGCCGCCCATGTAGAGCGTTTTGGCCGCGGAGTTGATAATGTGATCAATGGCCTGCATGGCGAAATTGAATGTCATGAATTCAATGATCGGGTGGAGGCCGGCAAAAGCTGCCCCAACAGCAAGCCCCGTAAAACCCATTTCCGTGATCGGCGTATCGACGACGCGTTTCGGTCCGAACTCGTCGAGCAGCCCCTGGCTCACCTTGTAGGCGCCCTGATACTGGCCGACCTCCTCTCCCATCAGAAAGACGTTGACGTCGCGCTTCATCTCCTCGCGCATGGCGTCGCGCAAAGCTTCGCGCACCGTCATGGGAACCATCTCGGTGCCTTGTGGAATCGCAGGATCCTTGAGGGCGCTGCCTCCTTCCACTCGGGCAGGAGGCGTTTGGGAAGGAGCGGCCGGGACGTGAGCCGGTGGAGGCGGCTCGCCCTTGGCCTGCTTGCCCGGTTGAGGTTTGGATTGCGCCGCCATCTGTGGCCTGCCCAGCGGTTCTCCTCCACCGTCGATCACCGCTATAGGCGTGTTCACCTTGACATTCTCGGTGCCCTCGGGGATCAGAATTTCGGACACGTTTCCCTCATCCACCGCTTCGACTTCCATCGTCGCCTTGTCGGTTTCTATCTCGGCGATCACGTCACCCGATTTCACCGCATCGCCGACCTTGACGTGCCATTTGGCAAGCTTGCCCTCTTCCATAGTCGGTGAAAGAGCGGGCATGAGAATTTGCGGGGCCATGCGCTAAGGCTCTCTCAAGCAGTCCGGTAAACGTCTGTCCATAATTCGGAGGGATCAGGCTCGGGATCCGACTGCGCGAACTCGGCGGCGTCGGTTACTACAGCGCGGATCTCGGCGTCGATCTGCTTCAGTTCGTCTTCCGCAAAGTGTCCCTCGCCGATCAGCCGTCGTTTCACCTGCTCAATCGGATCATGCTCCTCGCGCATTTTCTGCACTTCGTCCTTGGTGCGGTATTTCGCAGGATCGGACATGGAATGTCCCCGATAGCGGTAAGTCATCATTTCGAGGATGTAAGGCCCCTCGCCTGCCCGGCAGTGCGCGACGGCCTTGTCTCCCGCCGCCTTCACCGCCCGGATATCCATGCCGTCGACCTGCTCTCCCGAAATCCCGAAAGCCATGCCCCGGGCGTAGAGTTCTTCCGCCTTGGCGCTGCCGCGGGTAATCGGCGTGCCCATCGCATAGCGATTATTCTCGATGACATAGACCGCGGGCAGTTTCCACAGCGCGGCCATGTTGAAGCTCTCATAGACCTGGCCCTGGTTGCTGGCACCCTCGCCGAAATAGGTCAGGCACACATTGTCGTTGCTGCGGTAGTAATTGGCGAAGGCGAGACCCGTGCCGAGGGGAACCTGCGCGCCGACGATCCCGTGACCGCCATAAAAATTCTTCTCACGGCTGAACATGTGCATCGAGCCGCCCTTGCCCTTGGAATAGCCGCCACGCCGGCCCGTGAGCTCAGCCATCACACCTCGCGGGCTCATTCCTGTGGCGAGCATGTGCCCATGATCTCGGTAGCTTGTGATGACCTGGTCGCCCTCCTTGAGGGTCATCTGCATGCCGACGACTACCGCTTCCTGTCCAATATAGAGGTGGCAGAAACCTCCGATGAACCCCATGCCGTAGAGCTGGCCGGCCTTTTCCTCGAAGCGGCGAATGAGCAGCATCGTACGAAAGGCCTTCAGCTGCTCGTCTTTGGACATGCCGGCTGCAACTTCGGCAGGCATCTGTTTTTTGGCTTGCGTGCGCGCGGCCATAGGCGTCTCCCGGGGCGGGTTCTGTTGTGTTTCGACCCGCATTAACTGGACCATATCATTAAATATGCTGAGAACTGTTAGTGGGGAGGGTCTTAACTCTTAGACGGTTTATTACATTGAAATGAAAGGTAGTTATCTTGGCAAGACCAGCTCTCGGCTGTGCACATAGAGGAACGTACGACGTGCCATCTCGTCAAGGAAATCTTGATCGATATGCTCAGGCCTGAGGCGGTTTACACGTGCCTCCAGCTTGACGCGCTTTTCCATCTCGTTGGCAAGTTCCTCGCGAAGATCCGCCTGTTTCGCTTCGATAAGTGCAAGGACGGCAATGCTGCGCGACCCGTAGAAATAGTGCCAT
>DATBMX010000315.1:0-10874 GCA_036554625.1 Aestuariivirgaceae bacterium | reverse complement strand
GAAGAAAGCGACAGGGCAAGACCGACTACCGCCGCCTCCGCATTCGCCAGTCCCAGGAGCTTGAGGACAAGGGCGATGGCGGCCGCCGACGTGATCACCTGCACCGATCCGAAGCCGAGAACAAGACGTCTCAGCGAGAGGACGCGTTCGAAGGAAAGCTCGATGCCAACGATGAAAAGGAGGAATACGACGCCCAATTCGGCAAGCCTCGCTATTTCCTCGTGTTCTCCGAGGCTGAAAATCGACAGCCACGGGAAGGATCTGGCGAGTTCGCCCAATACATTTGGGCCGATGATGGCGCCGACCATCAGGAAGCCGAGGATGGGATTGATCTTGAGGCGCGTGAAGAGGGGAATGACGATACCGGCGGCGCCAAGTATGATCAGAATTTCCTTATATGCGATTGCTTCAGCCTCGCCGGCCATGCTCCATCCTTTGCTTGATGAGCATAGTCTCCATGACGGAGCCTAGACGCAAGGCTTAGATGCGCGGCCTTAAGCCTCTTCCCAGGGAAAGCTGTCGAGTCGTTCGGCTCCCCTCGGCGTGATCACCACCTGAGTTTCGAGCTTGACGCATTCCCTGCCGCCTTCTTCTCCGATCAGGCTCTCGACGCAGACGGTCATGTTCTCCTCAAGCTGGCCTTCGTAGTTGCGGCCGAAATCGGGATGGAGCGCCACGGATGGATATTCGTCCGCCATGCCGACGCCGTGGAAAGCCACGCTGTAACGCCGAGCCTGGTATTTTTCCGGTATTCGCCAGGATCTTTCGTTAAATTCGCGGAAGCTCAGGCCTGGCTTGAGCAACGCGAAATTATGGCTGATCTGCTCCACCGCCGCCGAGTAGAGCTCGCGCTGCTGATTGCTCATCTTCGTATGCCCGATGGTCCACGAACGGGACACATCGGCGCAATAGCCATAAGGCCCGATCATATCCGTATCGAAAGCGAGCATGTCGCCGGCCTTGCCGATATGATCGGAGCATTCCTGGAACCAGGGGTTCGTGCGCGCGCCGATGGTAAGGAGCCGGGTCTCCAGCCATTCGCCACCCGAGCGTATGTTCTCATAGTGAAGCTCAGCCCAGATTTCCTGCTCCGTCTTGCCGGGAAGCGAATTCTCATACATCCGCGCCATTCCGGCCTCGCATACCCTGATGGTCCATCGCATGAGCTCGATCTCCTCGGCGGACTTGATCGAGCGTGCATGCTCAGTCAGCTCCTGGCCTTCGATGATCTCGACGCCGAGGCTGCGCAGGGCGTCCGTGCCGGGCGTCTCGCATTTGTCGACGGCAAGTCTCTTCGAGCCTCCTCCATGGGCCTTGAGGAGGCCCGCGATCTCGCTTGACCAGACCTTGAGCCTTTCGTGCATGCGGCTGCCTGCCGCGAAATAGAACCAGGCTATGGCGGGGCGCACCTCGTCGATCGTTTCGATCCCGCTGGCGACGTGCTCCGCACCCTTGTACTCGAAATCCACAGCGTGGCCGTCGGCGCAGATCAGCGCATAATGCGAGGGATTGTGCAGCATCCATACCTGCATATTCGAGACATCGAGTGCATGCCTGATGTTGCAGGGATCGTAGAGGAGAATTGCACCGCAATCGTGCTTGCGCAGTTGCTCGATCAGCCGCTGCTTGCGGTAGTGGCGCGCTTTCTTCAACGTTGCATGCTGGATGGGACTCTTCAGCGGCTTGTTCGCGCCCTCGGCGTTCAGATACTCCTTCTTACGGGCATCCTTGAAAACGTCCATGTTTCTCTCCCTGACTACGCCTGAAGGCGCCAAACTCACCCGCGCATGCGCTCGCCCTTCGGATCGAACAGCGGCTCGCGCTGTGGCCGCGCCTTGTGGCGTTTGCCGATGATCTCGATCTCGAAGCCATCATCCTCGCCGGCCACTTCCTTGGGCACATAGCCGAGCGCCAGCGATTTCTGGACGTAATGCGCATAGCCCCCCGAGGTGATCCAGCCGAGCACCTTGCCGTTGTGATAGATCGGCTCGTCGCCGATAACGTCGACATGCTTGGTGTCAACGGCGAAGGCGGTGAGCCTGAGCTTGCCGCCGCTCTCCTTTTCCTTGAGCGCGGCATCGCGACCTATAAAATCGTTCTTTCTCAGGTCAACGAAACGGGCGAGCCCCGCTTCGATGGGACCATAGATGGGCCGGTACTCTCGCGCCCAAGTGCCCCAGTTCTTCTCAAGCCGCAACGACATAAGCGCCCGCCCGCCGAACGGTCTCAGTTCAAAGGACTTGCCGGCGCGCGTCAACATGTCGTGAAGGGCCAAGAGATAGTCCGACCGGCACCAGATTTCATATCCGAGATCGCCCGTGAAGGTGAGGCGGCCAACCTTTACCGGAACGAGCCCTAGCTCCATCTCGCGGAAAGACATGAACGGCATGGCGGCGTTCGACAGATCCTCGTCCGTCAGCGACTGCAGGAGAGCGCGTGACCGAGGTCCGGCAATCGAAAGGCCGGTGAGCTCGGCGGTGAGCGGTCGCAGGCTGACGCTGCCATCCCGGGGCAGCAGGGTTTGCCAGTAGCGCATGTGATAATTTTCGGCGGGTCCCGACCCGAAAATATAGAAGCGCTCGTCGTCCGCTTTGGCCACGGTGAAATCGCCGATGAGCTTGCCGGCGCGATTGAGCATGGGCGTGAGAATGAGACGGCCCTTCTGCGGCATACGGTTGGCGAGAGTCGCGGACAGCCAGCCTTCTGCTTCCGGTCCCGTCACTTCGTATTTGGCATAGCCGGAGATCTCGAAAATGCCGCAGCCGTTTCGCACCGCGCGGCATTCCTCCCCCACATAAGGAAAGGCGTTTGAACGCCTAAAGGTCACTTTCTCGATGGGCTTCTTTCCCTTGGGTGCGAACCACAAGGCCTGCTCCAGCCCGTAGCCTGCGCCGAAGCACGCTCCCATCGACTTGAACCGGTCATAGAGAGGCGAGGTGCGCAACGGCCGTGCGGCGGGCAGCTCCTCATTGGGAAAGGTGATGCGAAAGCGCCGGCCGTAGTTTTCACGCACTTTGGCATTGGTGTAGGACATGGTCGCCCATGAGCCGTAGCGCGCGACATCCATGGCCCAAATGTCGAAGCCCGGATCGCCATCCGCGATCCAATTGGCGAGCGCCAGCCCGACACCGCCTCCCTGGCTGAACCCCGCCATCACGCCGCAGGCGACCCAGTAATTCCTCAGGCCCCTGATCGGACCGACCAGAGGATTGCCGTCCGGTGCGAAGGAGAAGGGACCATGGATAACATTCTTGATACCTGCCTTGGCGAGCGCCGGATGGTGCTTGAAGGCGCGCTCGAGATTGTCGGAGATCTTGTCGAGCTCAGGCGGCAGAAGCTCGCTCGAGAAGTCCCATGGGGCCGAAATCGGCGACCAAGCGACGCCGTTCGCCTCATAGGTGCCGACAAGCATGCCTGAGCGCTCCTGGCGCATGTAGAGCTCGCCGTCGAAATCGATGCAGTGGACGATCTCCTTGCCCGTCTCGCGGTTGAACTGGACGACCTCGGGCATTTCCTCGGTGATAAGATACTGATGCGCCATGCACAGGACGGGCAGTTCAAGCCCGGCGAAGCGACCGGTTTCCCGCGCCCACAGCCCGCCTGCGTTCACGACATGCTCGGCGCGGATCGTGCCCTGATCGGTGACCACCTCCCAACTGCCATCGGGCCGCTGTCTGGTATCCTTGACCCGGCACTTCTGAATGACTTCTGCGCCATTGTTGCGCGCCGCCTTGGCATAAGCATGGGTGGTGCCGGAAGGATCGAGATGGCCCTCAAGAGGGTGCCACATGGCGCCGATGAATTTCGTCTCGTCGAGCAGCGGGAAGTGTTTCTTTGCTTCCTTGACTGAGATCAGCTCGGTATCGACACCGAGATAACGATTGCGCGCGTGAGCCATCTTGAGCCAGTCGAAGCGATCGCGCGTTGCCACAAGCATGACCCCGCCGGAAAGATGAACGCCGGTCGACTGGCCGGAAACCTGCTCGATCTCCTTGTAGAGGTTGATCGTATACTCCTGCAGCTTCGCCACATTGGGATCGCCATTGAGCGTGTGGAAGCCGCCTGCAGCATGCCAGGTGGAGCCCGACGTCAGCACGTCGCGTTCGAGAAGAATCACATCCTTGAGCCCGCGTTTCGTCAGGTGGTAGAGCACGGAACAGCCGACGACGCCGCCGCCGATGACAACGATCTGTGAATGCGAACGCATGAAAGCTCTCTCCCGCTTCAACGCTCTGTTCGCCTAAGCGGTGCACGAAGGCTCCTTGCTTTTCAAGCCGGAACAGCGCTGCCCTGCACTAGGCGGCATTCATTGCCGATCAGGGGGTGAGTGGCGCTAACCCTTGGCTCGGACGAACGCGGCGTCCTTTGTCTCCTGGCTGCGCATCGGGCTATGTGCCTCTGGGGAAGCGGAGGTGCGCGCGCCAAAGGCGATCACCGGCTCCATGGCGCGCAACACGTCCTCGGGCAGATGACAGAGTATGCGATGGCCGTTGCCCATGTTGCGCTCAGGCGGCATCTCCGTCTCGCAGATGGCGCCGATCTTGCGATGGCACCGGGTCTGGAAGGGGCAGCCCGGGGGCGGATTGATGGGTGAGGGGAGCTCGCCCTTGAGCACGATATGCTTCTTCTGCACTGCCGTATCGGCGATGGGTACGGCCGACAGGAGCGCTTCCGTATAGGGATGATAGGGCGGGGCGAAGACCTGCTCCACCGTGCCTTGCTCCATGATGTGGCCGAGATACATGACAACGACGCGATCGGCCAAATAGCGCACGACTGAAAGATCGTGGCTGATGAAAATCATCGTCGTGCGCTTCTTGCGCTGGATGTCGGTGAGGAGACCTGTGATCGCCGCCTGCACCGACACATCGAGCGCCGACACCGGCTCGTCGGCGACGATGACGGTGGCTTTGCCGCCGAAGGCGCGCGCGATGCCGATGCGCTGTTTCTGCCCGCCCGACAATTGCCGCGGCTTGCGAAAGGCGAATTCACGCGGCAGCTTGACGAGATCGAACATCTCGAACATACGCCGTTCGATCTCCTCGGCGCTCCCGGCGACGCCGAATTTCTTGATCACCCGCGCCACCTGCGATCCCACGGTGTGGCTGGGGTTCAATGTTTCGAAGGGATTCTGGAAAATCAGCTGGAGAGAGCCGATGAGCTTGGGATCGCGCTTCTGCACCGGCAGTCTGCCAATGTCGCGGCCCTTGATGGTGACCTCGCCGGCGCTGGCGTTCTCGAGCCCCATGAGCACCTTGGCAAAGGTGGTCTTGCCGCAGCCCGACTCACCAACGATCGCCACGGTTTCGGCTTCCCGCGCCTCGAAATCAAGCTTCTCATTTGCCTTTACGAACCGCCTGCGCGCGCCCTTGAACCATGCCATGAGGGAATTGTCACGCAGCTCGTAGTATTTACGCATGCGCTTTACCTCGAGGACTGGATCGCCGATTGACATCGGCTCTTGCGACTGTCCTGCGCCTTTGCGGAAGGTCCAATCGATCTCCTTGTAGCGCACGCAGCGTGCCTCATGTCCGGAATCGCCCTCGATGGCCAGCATCGGGATGGGCTTGTCGCAGCGGCCCTTCTGAAAGTAATCGCAGCGCGGCGCGAATGAGCAACCCGGCGGACGTTCGCTCGGCAGCGGCAACTGCCCGCGGATGGGAACGAGGGGTCGCGCGATTCTGTCGGTTCCTGGCAGCGGGATCGAATCGAACAATCCCCGCGTATAGGGATGACGCATGTAGTCGAACACCTGCTTCACGCTGCCGGTTTCGACGGCCTGCCCTGAATACATGACGGTGAGCTTGTGGCAGGTTTCGAGGATCAGCCCGAGATTGTGCGATATATAGATCATCGACGTGCCGAACTCGCGGCTGATGTCCTTGATCAGCTCGATGATGCCCGCTTCGACCGTAACGTCGAGCGCCGTCGTCGGTTCGTCGAGCAAGAGAAGCTTGGGGTTGGCGAGCAGCGCCATGGCGATCAGGACCCGCTGCTGCTGCCCGCCTGAGAGCTGATGCGGAAAAGCGCGCATGATCCGCTCGGGGTCGGGCAATCGCACTTTGGCGAGAAGCTCGATGGAGCGCTGGAGCGCTTTCGCCTCGCTCAGCCCCTTATGGATCATCAGCACCTCGTTGAGCTGGTCGCCCGCGCGCATCGACGGATTGAGCGACGCCATCGGCTCTTGATAAACCATGGCGATCTGCGAGCCGCGGATCGAGCGCAGCTCTTCCTCCGATAGTGTCGTGATGTCACGCCCGAGAAACTTGATGGAGCCGCCGGTGATGGCGCCGTTCCGGCCCATGTGCCGCATGATGGCGAGCGCCACCGTCGACTTGCCGCAGCCCGATTCACCGACGAGGCCCACGGCCTCTCCCGGCATCACGGTCAGATTGAAGTTTACTACGGCCGGCACTTCGCCGCTGCGCGTGTAATAGCTGATGCACAGGTCCTTGCACTCAAGAACAGGCGTAACGCTCGTCTTTTCGCTCATTCGCTAATCCCTGAGTGATATTTCGCGCAAACCGTCGGCCAGCATGTTGAGGCCGAGCACGAGCGTCGATACTGCGATAGCCGGCCACAACATGGCATTGGCGCCGAAAGAGCCGAATTTCTGCGCCGCGTTGATCATGCTTCCCCAATCAGGATCTGGCGGCGGCAGGCCGAGGCCCAGATAGCCGAGCAGCGCGATGGTGATGGTGACATAGCCCATGCGCAGGCAAGCATCGACGATGAGCGGCCCGCGCGCATTGGGCAAAAGCTCGACGAGCATGATGTAAAGCGGATGCTCGCCTCTCACCTGCGCCGCCGCAATATAGTCGCGCGTTTTCAGGTCGAGAACGATGCCGCGCACGATGCGCATGACCTGAGGCCCCGTCGCCAGCGTCACGGCCACGATGATGTTGAGCGGCGTGGCGCCGAAGCGCCCGATGATAATGAGATAGAGCACGATCAGCGGAAACGACATGACGAGATTGCCGATGAAGCTCAGCACATCGTCCCAGCGCCCACCGAGATAGCCGGCGGCGACGCCCATCAGCATGCCGGCGGAATAGGCGCTGAGCGTCGCAAGCCCCGCCCAGATAAAAACCCGCCGCGCTCCCCAGATGAGCCGCGACAACAGATCGCGTCCTAGATCGTCCGTGCCAAGCCAGAAATAGGCGCCATCGGGTCCCTCGGTCAGCGGCCAGGCGAGGAGATGGGAGGAATATTGCTTGAGGGGATGGATCAGCGGCAGCGCCGGGGCGATGATGGCGAGCACGAGCCAGAACAGCACGAGTGTCAGGCCGAACATTCCGATGTGCGACTCGCGCAAGAGCCCGACCGCGCCAGCGAGTTTCGCCAGCGACGATTTGCGAACGGGCAGAGGCAGTGCTTGGTCGGTCATGGGGCGTCCTATGTCAGCCGGATGCGCGGGTTGAGGAACATATATCCGATCTCGGAGATGAACTGCGTCGTCACCGCCAGCGCGACGGCAATCATCGTGCAGGCTTCAACAATGAAGATGTCATTGAACTGCGCCGCTTCGTAGAGACGGCGGCCGAAGCCGTCATAGGCGAAGATCACCTCCGTCACGATCACGCCCGACAGAAGATAGTTGATTTGCAGAACCATGACGGTGAAGGGCGCGATGAGGGCATTGCGCAGGGCATGTTTCATCACAACGCGCTGGAACGGCATCCCTTTCAGAACTGCGGTGCGCACATATTGCGAGTTCATCACCTCCGCCATCGAGGCGCGCATCATGCGCGTATAGTAGCCGAAGTTGAAGATCACGAGCACGGCAACGGGAAGTATGAGCTCCTTGCGAAAGAGCGATCCCGGACCGGACGAAGTGCCGGGCAGCCAGTCGAGCCAGAAGACGAAGATGGCGAGCAGGAATGTCGCCGAGGCGAATTCCGGCACCGAGGTCGTCAGGACCGAGAGGAACGAGATCGACCGGTCCATGGCGCTTCCTTCTGCAATTCCCGACAATACGCCGAGCATCAGCGAGATCAGGACCGTGAGGCTGAAGACCCATAAGGCAAGAATGGCCGTATTGAGGAGGCTCGGCAGAAGGACTTCGAGCACCGGCCGGTTGAACTGGATGGACGTGCCGAAATCACCCGTCGCAGCGCGGCCTACCCAGGCGATATAGCGCTCGAGAAAGGGTTCGTTATAGCCGTTCTGCTCGAGCCACGCCTGCCGCTGCTCCTCCGATGTATAAGGTCCGATGGCCTGAATCACCACCCGGTCCTTGTCGAACTCAAACAGCAGATAGAGTATGAAGGACGAGACCAACATGATGAGGATCATCATTCCCAGTCGTCGTCCGATGAGCGGCAGCATGTCGCCTTTTCTCTCCCTGGCTCGCGGGGCAGGAACTCCCGCAAGTTCACCCTTCTTGTCCGGGACCTTTCGTCCTCTTGGCGCAATCATAGTCTTTGCAGGCGCGCTCTCGCAAGAAATGTTCTGGCAAGGATCTTTAGCCTCCAGCGACATCTAGCTTTGCCCGATGCAAGTCTCTCCACTTCCCCGCGATGACAGCACCAATGGGTGGACGGCTCTCCTCGTGCCGCCACCGAAGCCGGCTCGCCTGTCCGGCGTCCAGCGCGCCCACTATGCCGTTATCGGCGCCGGTGTCGCAGGGCTTGCCGCCGCTCGCAGGCTGGGTGAGCTCAAGCCGAACTCGCGCATCATTCTGCTCGAGGCGCAACGGGTCGGTGAATGCTCATCGGGGCGCAACTCGGGTTTCATCATCGACCTTCCCCATGAAGCCGAGAGCCTCTCCGAGGCTGCCGTGGAACATCAGCTGCGCGTGCTGCGGCTCAATCGCTTCGCCATCGGACGCCTGCGCGAGCTGGTCAACCGCCATGGCATCGATTGCGAGTGGGCTGAGCGCGGCATGTACCGCGGGGCCGTGACAGAGGAAGCAGCGCGTTTTCTTGATCCTTATGAACAGATGATCAAGCGCCTGGGCGTTTCCTGCACCCGGGTAAGCCGCCAGGAGCTTCATCAGCGTCTCGGCTCCTCGCTCTATTGCGAGGCGATTCATTCGCCCGGGACGATCCTTGTGCAGCCTGCCGCCCTTGTCCGCGGCCTCGCGCGCAGCCTGCCACCCAATGTCGAGCTCTATGAGAACGCCCCTGTCACATCGTTGAACCGAGAACGGGGAATCGAGATCGACACGCCCGGCGCTTCCGTGGTCGTCGACAAGCTGGTGCTGGCGGTCAATGGTCTCCTGCCCGCCTTTGGCTTCATGCGCAATCGGCTGATCAATTTAGGTCTCTGGGCGAGCATTACCCGCGTCCTCACGAAGGACGAACTTGCGCTCTTGGGCAATGAGGACAATTGGGGCATGACGCCGGCCGATGCGCGCGGCGGCATCACCATGCGGCGCCTCGCCACGGGCCGCCTTCTTCTGCGCGCCATCACTTACCCCGAACCACATTATCGGCCCCACACGCGCGACCTGCCGCGCATCCGTGCCTTGCATTGCCGCATTCTCGAGCGCCGATTCCCGCAGCTTGCGCCGCTCAACATCGAGCATACGTGGACCGGATTCGTGTCAAAGAGCTGGAACGCCGCGCCCGCCTTTGGCGAGGTGGCGTCCAACATTTACTCGGCTTGCGTCGACAATGGCGTGGGCTTGGCGCGCGGCACCTATCATGGCGAGCTCGTCGCAGATCTGGTTGCGGGAGAGCCCCATGATCTCCTCCGCGATATGCTAGCTCAACCGCGACCGTCGCAGCTTCCACCGGAACCCTTCACCACCTGGGGGGCGCGCGCGCAGATCACCTGGCTCGAATATATCTCGCGCGGGGAGCGGTGATGCGTGCCTGGGGTTAGACCCACGGGCAGTTGGAATTGCGGTCGCCGAAAGTTCTGCCCTGGGCGTAGCGAGTCAGCGCAAAGGGAGCGAGATCAGGGGAGGGTTCCCCCGTGACCAAATGGTGGGCCACAAGCTTACCGACGCCGATCATCTTATAGCCGTGGTTTGAATCGGCGATCATGTAGGCATTGTCCTTGATCCAGTCGAAGATCGGCACATTGTCGGGTGTGAATGCGCCAACGCCCCCGTTGGGACGGTTCTTGAACTGTCCGCCATAGCCCTTGAAGCGGTCGAAGAGATAGGCGAGGGTCGCCATGTAGTAATCTTCAAACCATGGATCGGCCTGATAGAGCTCGTTCTTGTGGCCGTAAGGGTCGAGCACAGCCTTGGGGCCGAGCTTGATTGGAATGGTGCCGCCCTGCACGCCGGGCGCGCCCACGCGTTCCGCTGCATAGCGCACATACATATAGAAGTGCTTGTCGGGAAATTCCCTGCCGTCTTCCGTGATCACGGGCGCGTTCATGAGCTCAACGTGGAGAACAGGCGGATCCTTGTCGTCAGCCGTGCGAAAACGCTCGCCATCCTTGAGATAAACCTCGCCCTCGAGCAGCCGCCAATAGGTCCACATGTCGGCATCCTTGGCGACGCCGCCGTCAGGGTAGCGCATGTCGAGTTTGTCCGGCATGCCGAGCCAATCCCAATGCTGCGTGATCCAGGCGCCCGCACAAATGACGACGCAGTCGGCCTTAATGTCGCCTTGCGTCGTTTTCACCGCGCTGATGCGCCCGTTGTGCATGTCATAGCCGGTAACCGCAGGGCCGAAGACGCATTTGACACCCCACTGCATGCACTTGTTGTGCAGTCCCTGAACGGCGATGTGCGTTCCGGCATAGCCGGAAGGTTTCTCATGCAAGACCACATCGGCACGGTCCACGTTGAAATCGGGCCATATGGATTTGAGAAAGGTCTTCGCATCCTTCCCGACATACATGTCAGAGGCGTAGCCCGACTTGCTCTGGCTCTGATGCATCTTTTCATAGTCGGATTCCTGGTTGGCTTCGCC
>DATBMX010000276.1:0-5572 GCA_036554625.1 Aestuariivirgaceae bacterium | reverse complement strand
CGGCGAGATCACGCTGCGGGGCAGGGTGCTGCCGATCGGCGGATTGAAGGAGAAGCTTCTCGCGGCTCTGCGCGGCGGGGTAAAGAAGGTCCTCATCCCCGAAGAGAACGCCAAGGATCTGGTCGAGATTCCCGACAACGTGAAGTCGGGCTTGGAGATCGTTCCCGTGGCGCGGATGGACGACGTGCTGAAGATCGCGCTCACGCGCAGCCTCGAACCCATCAAATGGGACGAGGAGGCTGAGGAAGCGGCCGCTGCAGCCCGAGCGAAGGCCAGGGCCAAGGAAGAAGGCGAAGGCTTGACCGCGCATTAGCTCCTTCGCCACTTCCGCGAATCGACTGCACGGGCGGCCTTGGCGGGCCGCCCGTTTGCTTGCGAATAACAGATATTTAAGGAGCGTTAACGGCTTGTTAACTCAAACGGCCTTGGATTCGGCCCTTGCTTGCGTTGCGTCTCGATGCGTCCGACTTCGAAAGGGACCGGCCATGAACAAGGTGGAACTCATCAACAAGGTCGCCAAGGACACGAAGCTCACCAACCGCGATGCGACGCAGGTGATCGAGGCGACGATTGCCAACATCATGAAGGCTCTGCAGGGCGGCGACGAGGTTCGCCTCGTCGGCTTCGGAACGTTTTCCGTGACCAGGCGCAAGCCGTCGCCGGGCCGCAATCCGCGAACCGGCGAGACGATCAGCATTCCGGAAACCAGAAATCCAAAGTTCCGCGCCGGCAAGAACTTCAAGAAGGCCGTGAGCGGCTAGGTTGAAGATCGGCGAAGCCTTGCGCCCGCCATGGGCCTCGGCGTATGACGAGGCTCAGGGCGGTTAGCTCAGCTGGTAGAGCATCTCGTTTACACCGAGAGGGTCGGGAGTTCGAGTCTCTCACCGCCCACCACTTCTGCCGTCCCACATCGTTAGGGATAGCCGGGGTCTACGGGTTGACAGCACGCAGGTGCTATTCTATCCCCAGTGCTTCGAATCCATTGCGGGTGTAGCTCAGTTGGTTAGAGCGCCGGCCTGTCACGCCGGAGGCCGCGGGTTCAAGTCCCGTCACTCGCGCCATTGCCTTCAACGCACCTGAAACGAGCGGCCCGTTTACGGGCCAAGCTTCCGATTGCACTTGCGGGAAGAGGGGGCCATGCGCTACCACCACCCGCGGGGTTTTGCCGCTTGCGCGGCACGGATGCTCGAGCAGGACTTCCATGCCGGATCTTCTCAGAGACTATTTGCCGATCGCGGTTTTCATGGCCGTCTGCACCGGCATCGGCCTGGCCCTGATGGCGTCGGCCATGATTATTGCCGTGCGCAAGCCCGACCCGGAAAAACTTTCCGCCTATGAGTGCGGCTTCAATGCTTTCGACGGTGCGCGCATGAAGTTCGATGTGCGCTTTTATCTCGTCTCAATTCTCTTCATCATCTTCGATCTCGAAGTGGCGTTCCTTTTCCCCTGGGCCATAACGCTCAAGGAAGTAGGGCTTTTTGGCTTCTGGTCGATGATGATTTTCCTTGGCGTGCTGACCATCGGCTTCATATATGAATGGCGGAAGGGAGCACTCGAATGGGATTGATCGATACGGCGTCTGCCCCAGCGCTCGCTCCGGCGAACCGGGACTATTTTACTTCGATAAACGCCGAGCTGGCTGACAAGGGCTTTCTCGTTACCTCGACGGACGATCTCATCAATTGGGCGCGCACCGGCTCGCTCATGTGGATGACCTTTGGACTCGCTTGCTGCGCCGTGGAGATGATGCAGGCCTCGATGCCGCGTTACGATCTGGAGCGATTTGGATTCGCGCCCCGCGCCTCGCCACGTCAGTCCGACGTGATGATCGTCGCCGGCACCCTCACCAACAAAATGGCGCCGGCCTTGCGCAAGGTCTATGATCAGATGCCCGAGCCGCGTTACGTCATTTCCATGGGCTCCTGCGCCAACGGCGGCGGCTATTACCATTATTCCTATTCAGTGGTGCGCGGCTGCGACCGCATCGTTCCCGTCGATGTCTATGTGCCGGGCTGCCCGCCCACGGCTGAAGCCTTGGTCTACGGCATCATGCAGCTGCAGAAGAAGATCCGCCGCACCGGCACCATAGAGCGCTAGGACCAGAAGTGGCCAATCCCGACAGGCTTAACAGTTTGGGCGAAAGAATTGCCGCTGCGTTGGGACCGCCGGTGAAGAGCTTTGCCGTAGTCTTTGGCGAGCTCACAATCCAGGCCGAGACGGCTTCCATCATCGAACTGCTCACTTATCTTCGCGACGACCCTGAATGCCGGTTCGTCTGTTTCATTGACATTTGCGGCGTCGATTATCCCGATCGTGAAAACCGCTTCGATGTCGTCTACCACCTGTTGAGTCCCTACAAGAATGAACGCGTGCGGGTGAAAGTCGAGGCGGGCGAAAACACGCTGGTGCCAAGCGCTGTCTCTGTCTTTCCTGCCGCCAACTGGTACGAGCGTGAGACTTACGATCTCTATGGGGTCCTTTTTTCCGGCCATCCGGACCTCCGCCGCATCCTCACCGATTATGGCTTCGCCGGTCATCCGCTGCGCAAGGATTTTCCCCTCACCGGGCATGTCGAGGTCCGCTATGACGACGAGCAAAAGCGTGTCGTCTATGAAAAGGTCAGGCTCACGCAGGAATTCCGCCCCTTCGACTATGTCTCCCCCTGGGAGGGTACCGAGTATCTGCTGCCCGGGGATGAGAAGCCCGGCGCGAAAGCCAGATAGGCAAGATCATGCCAGAGGCGCAGCTTCGCAACTTCACCATCAACTTCGGCCCGCAGCACCCGGCCGCGCATGGCGTGCTGCGCCTCGTGCTCGAGCTCGATGGCGAGATTGTCACGCGAGTCGACCCTCACATCGGCCTTCTCCATCGCGGCACGGAAAAGCTGATCGAGCACAAGACCTATATGCAGAACATTCCCTATTTCGACCGCCTCGATTATGTGGCGCCGATGAATCAGGAGCATGCCTTCTGCCTCGCCATCGAACGCCTCCTCGGCTTGGAGGTGCCGCGTCGCGGGCAATTGATCCGCGTTCTCTACTCCGAGATCGGTCGGCTGCTGTCGCATCTTCTCAATGTCACGACGCAGGCCCTGGATGTCGGCGCCCTGACCCCGCCGCTCTGGGGCTTCGAGGAGCGCGAAAAGCTCATGGTCTTTTATGAGCGCGCCTCGGGGTCGCGCATGCATGCCAATTATTTCCGCGCCGGCGGAGTGCACCAGGATCTGCCGCAGAAGCTGATCGACGATATTGAGCGCTTCTGCGAGCATCATCCCAAGGTTCTCGACGACATCGAGGGGCTTCTCACCGCAAACCGCATCTTCAAGCAGCGCAATGTCGACATTGGCGTCGTCACTCTCGAGGATTGCTTCGCCTGGGGCTTTTCCGGCGTCATGGTTCGCGGCAGCGGCGCTGCCTGGGATCTGCGCAAGGCCCAGCCTTACGAGTGCTACTCGGAGCTCGACTTCGACATACCCGTCGGCAAGAACGGTGACTGCTATGACCGGTATCTCATCCGCATGGAGGAGATGCGCCAGTCCGTCCGCATCATGACCCAGTGCATCGACCGGCTTAATGCTCCGGAGGGTCAAGGGCCTGTGTCGTCCGATGACGGCAAGGTGGTGCCTCCGACGCGCCCCGAGATGAAGCGGTCCATGGAGGCCCTCATTCATCATTTCAAGCTTTACACGGAAGGCTATCACGTGCCGTCCGGTGAAGTTTATGCCGCCGTCGAGGCGCCCAAGGGCGAGTTCGGCGTTTATCTCGTTTCTGATGGCACAAACAAGCCTTACCGCTGCAAGCTGCGCGCCCCGAGCTTTGCGCATCTGCAAGCCATGGATCACATGTGCCGCGGCCATATGCTGGCCGACGTCTCGGCCGTCCTGGGGTCGATCGACATCGTCTTCGGCGAGATCGATCGATGAGCGTGCGCCGTCTTCATTCCGTTCAGCCGGAGGGTTTCGCCTTTACTCCGGAGAACCTCGCCTGGGCCAACGGCCTGGTGAAAAACTACCCCGAGCGCAAGCAGGCCTCGGCCATTATCCCGATTCTTTGGCGGGCCCAGGAGCAGAATGGCGGCTGGGTCACCCGGCCGATGATCGAATATGTAGCGAAGCTCCTCGACATGAGCTTCATCCGCGTCTACGAAATTGCCACCTTCTACACCATGTTCCAGCTTTCCCCCGTCGGGCGCAAAGCGCATCTGCAGGTCTGCGGCACCACCCCCTGCATGCTGCGCGGTGCAGAGGATCTCATCAACGTCTGCCGCCGGCGCATCAACAATGAGCCGCACGGCCTTTCGGCCGATGGCAACTTTTCCTGGGAGGAAGTGGAATGCTTGGGCGCCTGCGTGAACGCGCCCATGGTGCAGATCTTTAAGGACACCTACGAGGATCTGACGCCGGAAATCTTCGAACGCATCCTGGACGATCTCGCCAAGGGCAAAGAGGTGAAGCCGGGGCCGCAGAACGGCCGCCAGATGTCGGCCCCCCTGGGCAGCCTCACCTCTCTGACCGATGCCTCACTTTACTCGGGTGAGCGCCGTTTTGAACGCATTGAAATGCCTCCCTCAGCCCAAGCCGCGCCCCCTCCCGCTCCTGCGAAGATTTCGGAAGCGGACAAGGCCAAGGAAGCCGCCGCCGTCACCAAGGCGCCGCCCGGCCCGGCCGACGCGGAGCCAGCCAAGCGCGCTGCGGCCAAGAAGCAGCCGAAGAAGGATCCTCCCTGATGCTCTCGGACAAGGACCGCATCTTCACCAACCTCTACGGCTTGCATGATCCCGGACTAGCAGGCGCCACGAAGCGCGGCTGCTGGGTCGACACCAAGAGCTTCATCGACAAGGGCCGCGACTGGATGACCAATGAGATCAAGGCATCGGGCCTGCGCGGGCGCGGCGGCGCCGGCTTCCCGACCGGTCTCAAATGGTCCTTCATGCCGAAGCAGGTGGGCGATCGTCCTCACTATCTCGTCGTCAACGCCGATGAGTCGGAGCCCGGCACCTGCAAGGATCGCGAGATTATGCGCAACGATCCCCATTTGCTGGTCGAGGGCTGCCTTCTCGCCAGCGCCGCCATGGGCGCGCATGTCTGCTACGTCTATGTGCGCGGTGAATTCATTCGCGAGCAGGAAGCATTGCAGGCTGCCATCGACGAGGCGCTCGAAGCCCGGCTCATCGGCAGGAACAATGTGCACGGCTGGGATTTCGAAATCTATCTTCACCATGGAGCAGGCGCCTATATCTGCGGCGAGGAGACCGCTCTCCTCGAAAGCCTCGAGGGCAAGAAGGGTCTGCCGCGCATGAAGCCGCCGTTCCCGGCGAACGTCGGCCTCTATGGTGCGCCGACCACCGTCAACAATGTCGAATCGATTGCCGTCGTTGGCACCATCTTCCGCCGCGGCGCCGCCTGGTTCGCCAAGCTCGGCCGGCCCAACAACACGGGCACCAAGCTTTTCTGCATCTCGGGCCACGTAAACGCTCCCTGCAATGTCGAGGAGGAGATGGGCATCACCTTCCGCGATCTTATCGATCGGCACGCGGGCGGAATCCGCGGCGGCGCCGACAATCTCCTCGCCGT
>DATBMX010000226.1:0-8835 GCA_036554625.1 Aestuariivirgaceae bacterium | reverse complement strand
CCCGGTCGGACCAGCAGACGCAGGAAACCTTCGATGCGTTGCACGACACGCTGGAGGAAATCGTCAACCGGCTGGCGGAGATCGAAAGCGGGCAATTCGCGAGCGAGAAAACATCCGAACCGGTGCATGTGCCCTCACCCGAGGCTCAAGATCTCCATGTGGACGTGAAGGCCGAGGAGTTTCCAGGCCAAGAGGAGCCCGCTCTCGCTCCAGCATCGCCGACCGGCTGGCATTATGCGGTGCATGAGCATCTTGCAAGAGCCATTGGCGAGCTGGACGCGAAAGCATCCGCGCGTGATGAGGCATCGAGCGCAGCTCCCCCACAAGAGAATGCATTCACAGACGAGGAGGAGGCTCCGCAATCGGCGCCTGCGCTGGCCGAGGACACGACGTCGGCGGAGGAGAGCGACTTCATCGCCGCGGCGCGCCGGGCTGCGCAGTCCGCAGCTCAGAGCGCGCGCCTTAGTTTCTCCCGCGGCCATCAGCCGGCACCCCAGGTAAAAGGTGCTGCTGCAAGGACGAGATCGGCGCTGTCGCAGCTCGCATCTTCGCTGCTCCACAGGCAGGCGGCGCTCAAGCCGCGCCACCCGCCGGGGCTTAACGAAGACCTCGCTGCCGCGGCCGATTCGACGACGGTGACGCCTAACAATGGACGGCGACGGCTGCTCATCGCAGCCCTTCTCCTTCTCGCCGCCGTGTCGGCCTTTGCGGTGCGCAGCGGCTATAAACCAATGCCTGCATCCAGCCTTCCGGCGCCGGGTGAACGGCAGTCGAGCGTCTCGGGCATTCTCACAGGCTCGTTGAGCAAGATCGCGGACGCGCCCGAGACGGCAGAGAAGACGTTGCAGCTGCCCGCCGAGATTGCCCCGGAGCCCCTGCGGCGCGCCGCCGTGGACGGGAGGGCGGAAGCGCAATTCGTAATCGCCGGCCGCTATCTCGAGGGCGTGGCGGGAGCGGCAAATTCTGCCGAAGCCGCCAAATGGTATCGCAAGGCGGCGGTTCAGGGATTGGCGCCCGCGCAATACAGACTCGCCACAATGTTCGAGCGCGGCGCAGGAGTCGAGCAAAGCACGACAATGGCGAAGTACTGGTACGAAAAAGCGGCGAGCCAAGGCAATATCAAGGCCATGCACAATCTGGGGGTGCTGCTGGCGCAGGGTGACCAGCCCGATCACAATGGATCGGCACGCTGGTTTGCGGCCGCGGCGAACCGTGGCGTCAAGGACAGCCAATATAATCTCGCCCTGCTTTATGAAGGTGGCCTAGGCGTCGAGAAGGATCCGGCAGAGGCCCTTTTCTGGTATCTTGCGGCGGCCCGGCAAGGGGACAATGACGCGTCGAACAAGGCAGGCGATATCGGCAACGCGCTGCCGAAGCCGATCGTAGCCGGGATACGCGAGCGGCTAGAACAATGGCAGCCCAAGGAGACCGAGACGAAGGCGAATGCGGTCTCGCTTGCCTCCACGCGGGGCTAAGGACTCCTGGTCAATCCTGAATTTCGCTTAATCCAGCACGGAAGAACAGAAGCCATATAGGGCGGAACGGCCAATCATCCAGGCGGTAAAGCCGTTATTGGCGAAAAGGGAGGCGATTTCCGGCGAGGACACATTGAGACCGCCCGTATAGACGCCAAAGGCCGGCATGACGATGCGCGTCTCGTCCGCGACGAAGCTGCGCGATGTGATGCGGCGACCGCGTCGGCTAATGGAGGCGACGGGGTGGAGATGACCAGCAATCTCGAATTGCGTCTCCAACCGCGCCCGCGGCAGATGACGAAGAGCAACGGGGCCCAGGGCGACCTCCGAAGCCACGCGGCCTGGAAGCTGTCCCGGCAGGACGGGATCATGATTGCCGGTTAGCCAGCAGACCTCCATCGTCTCGCACAGGCGGCGCAGGCTGTCGAGGTCGGCGGCATCGATGCGATCGCCCGCGCTCTTATCGTGAAAACTGTCGCCGAGCGAAATCAGGCGCGACGGTTTCAGCCTTTGCACAACCGCCTCGAGGCGGGAAAGGGTTGAACGGGTGTCATAGGGCGGAATACAGAGACCGCGGCGGACGAAGCTTGAACCCTTCTCCAGGTGGAGATCGGCCACAAGAAGCGCCCGATAGTCGCCGACATAAAGCGCACCCGAGAGATCGGGCTCCATCTCCAGACCGCCCAGCGAAAGGCGTGGATTATCACTGAGGTTCGGAACCGCTGGCCTCGCGGATGAGGCTGCGCGCGGTTTCCTCAAGGAGTGCGTCATTGGCCTCGCCATAGACCGGTTCACGGCCGATCTCCAACATAACGGGGACGGAAAGCGGAGAAATCCTGTCCAGGGCACGATGAAGAATCTTTCCTTTGATTCGCGCAAGCAGTTGGGCGAGACGCCTAGCATCGATCAAACCTTCCGCAGCGTCCTCCCAGGCGGCGCGCAGGAGAATGTGATCGGGCTCGTGGCTTCTCAGAACATCATAGATCAGGTCGGAGGAAACCGTCATCTGCCGGCCGGTTTTCTCCTTGGCGAGAAAGCGACGCTCGATCAGGCCGGCGATGATGGCGCAGGTGCGAAATGTGCGCTTCATCAGCATGGATTCGGCAAGCCAGGCGTCGAGGTCATCGCCAAGCATGTCTTCGTCGAACAAGCGGGCAAGGCTTAGACGGCCGGAGGAAATCAGCAGGTTCGCGTCGCGGACCATCCATACGCACAAGGCGTATTCGCTCGCTACAAAGCCCATGGGCTGGGCGCCCCATCTTTCGAGCCTGCGCGTGAGCAGCATGCCGAGAGTCTGATGCGCCAAGCGACCTTCGAAGGGATAGCAGACGAGATAGTGGCGATTGCCGCGGGGGAAGGTCTCCACCAGCATCTCATCGGCGCGTGGCATAACGGACGCATAGCGCTGGAGGCTCAGCCACTCGCGCACCTGTACGGGCAGATTCTGCTGCTTCAACGGGTCGGCGAGCATTTCGCGGACGCGCGCAGCGAGAAAGGTCGAGAGAGGAAACTTGCCACCGTAATAGGAGGGAACCGCCGGCTCGGAGGATTTGGTGCGCGATACAAGCGCAGTCAGCTCCTCAACAGCTTCGAGCTTCACGACCTCGCCGGCGAAGATGAACGTGTCGCCGATAGCCATGGAATTGATGAACCATTCCTCCACCTCTCCCAGGAGCCTGCCGCCGTAGCCCGCAAGCGGCCTGCCGGTCTGGCGCGGCCTGACAAGACGCACTTTCAGCATCTCGTCCTCGACAATCGTGCCGACGTTCAGGCGATAGGTTTGCGCAAGACGCGGATGGGCAAGGCGCAGCCGTCCATCGGGCAGGCTCTTGAGACGGGCGTAGCGTTCATAGGTCTTGAGCGCATAGCCGCCGGTGGCAACGAATTCGACGGCTTGGTCGAACTCGTGGCGCGCCAGATCGCGATAAGCGAAACTCGCAACAACCTCTTGGTAGAGCTCGGAAGGATGAAAGGGCGCGTGCACCGCCATGCCGAGAATGTGCTGGGCAAGCACATCGAGCTTCTTCACCACCATCCGTTCGGAATCCTGGATGCCCTCGCGAACCGCCATGCGCGCTGCTTCGCATTCCAGAACCTCAAATCGGTTCGAAGGAACAAGCATGGCTGCAGAGGGCTCTTCGAGCCGGTGATTGGAGCGGCCTATGCGCTGGATCAACCGGCTTGAGCCCTTGGGCGCGCCGATGTTGATAACGAGGTCGACGTCGCCCCAGTCGATGCCGAGATCGAGAGTGGAGGTCGAGACCACGGCGCGGAGCCGGCCCCCGGCCATGGCGGCCTCGACCTTGCGCCGCTGCGCCACGTCGAGCGAGCCATGGTGGAGTGCGATCGGCAAGGTGGCGTCGTTGACGCGCCAAAGCTCCTGGAAAATCACCTCCGCCTGCGAGCGCGTATTGACGAAGAGCAATGCCAGACGCGCCTGCTTGATGACGTCATAGATTTCACCGATGGAATAACGGGCTGAGTGTCCAGACCACGGCACACGCTCGACGGATTTGAGGATGGAAATGCGGGGCACGGGTCCGCTGGGTCCCAGAACGAGCTCGCCATGGGCGAGCGGCGCGTCGGGTCTCTGGGGAACGAGCCAGGCCTGGAGCACGTCGGGACGCGCCACGGTAGCCGAAAGGCCGATGCGCCGCGCCTGCGGCGCCAGGCGATTGAGCCTTGCAAGGCCGAGGGAGAGAAGCGCGCCGCGTTTCGATGCCACGAGCGCGTGAAGCTCATCGAGAACGATGGCCCTGAGATTTCGGAACAACACTTTCGCGTGAGGATCGGCAATCATCAGAGCCAGCTGCTCCGGCGTAGCGATCAGTATGTCAGGCGGAGACGAGCGCTGGCGGCGGCGCTTGTGGGCGGGCGTGTCGCCGGTTCGGGTCTCGACGGTGATGCCCAAGCCCATTTCTGAAACGGGCTTTTCGAGATTGCGCGCAATATCAACGGCGAGCGCCTTCAAAGGCGAGACATACAGGGTATGGACGCCGTGGCCGGCGCCTGATGCGACAAGGTCGACGAGACTGGGCAGAAAGCCTGCCAGCGTCTTGCCCCCGCCCGTGGGCGCGATGAGCAGCACGTTCAAGCCGGCCTGCACCTTGGCCAAGACCGCAAGCTGATGCGCCCTCGGCTTCCATCCCCGCCGCTCGAACCAGCGGGCAAAAGGCTCGGGAAGCTCGGCGGTTTGCTCAAACATGCGCGCATTCATGCATGTTTGGCGCCCGCTTGGCACGACGAACGGGACAGACGGCCAGCCGGGCCGGCAAGCTGAACGGTCGAAGCCGACTTGACCCTGGCATCAGCGGTTCTCACAACAGCTCCCATGTCCGTCTCTCCGGGAATCACCCATCGCAAGGTTCTGGCGATCGCGGTCCCGATCATGCTGTCGAACGTGTCGCAACCGCTGATCGGCGTGGTGGATACGGCCGTCATCGGACGGCTGCCCGAGCCCTATTACATCGGGGCCATCGCCATCGCATCGCTCATTTTCAGCTTTCTTTACTGGGGCTTCGGTTTCCTGAGGCTCGGCACCAGCGGCCTTGCGGCCCAGGCGGTCGGGGCCGGCGACCAAGCGGAAGTGGCGGCGGTTCTCGCCCGCTCGTTTCTAATCGCGCTTGCCTGCGGCGTGCTGCTGATCGCCCTCAGCCCGGGAATAGAAGCGATGGTCCTCCGTGTCATCGAAGGCTCCGCGGCGGTGGAGGAGAATGCAGCGATCTATTTCCGCATACGCATCTGGTCGGCTCCCTTCGCACTCGTGAATTTCGTGATCCTCGGCTGGTTCATCGGACAGGGGCGGGCGCGGATGGCGCTCGGGCTGCAGCTGTTCCTCAATGTCGCCAATATGGCGCTCGATGCGCTCTTCGTGCTGGGCTTCGGCATGACGTCGGCTGGCGTGGGTCTCGGCACACTCATCGCCGAAGTGGCGGCAGCGGGCCTAGGCCTCGCCGTCATCGCCAGGGCGTTGAAACGCGGCCATCTGCCGCTCGAACGGGCGCGGGTCTTCGATGTGGCCAAGCTCAAGCGCACCTTCGCCATTAATTTCGACATCATGGTGAGAACATGGTGCCTCGTCTTCGCGTTCTGGTGGCATGCGGCGCAGGGCGCGAAGCAGGGCGACGTCATCGTATCGGCGAATGCCGTGCTGATGCACTGTTTCGAGGTCGCCGCCTATCTCATCGACGGTTTCGCCTATGCCGCAGAGGCGCTGGTGGGTCAGGCCGTGGGGGCGCAAAGCCTGCCCAGATATCGCGCAGCCGCGACGATCTCGACGGCATGGGCGCTTGCGGCTGGCGCGGTCCTCGCCCTCCTTATCCTCGTCTTCGGCGGTTTGATTATCGATGCGCTCACCATCAACGGCGAGGTGAGGGAGACCGCGCGCAGCTATCTGCCATGGGTGGCCCTGTCGGCAGTGCTTGGCGTCGTGTGCTTCCAGCTCGACGGCATTTTCACCGGCGCCACGCAAACGCGAGACATGCGCAACATGATGATCGTCAGCATCATCGTCTATCTCATCAGCTGGTGGATCGCGAGCCGCGCGCTGGGCAATCACGGCTTGTGGCTGGCGCTCAACATTTTCTTCGTCATCCGCGCCATCACTCTCGGATCTCGATTGTCGGCGCTCGAAAGAGCAAGCTTCACAACCAGTCGGCCACCCCTGAGCCCGTGATCTCGGAGAGCGAGCCCTTGCCCGACGCCCTCAGACGCTCGGCCAATCCCGAATGGATTGCGCGGATGAGACCCGGCCCCTCATAGACCAGCGCGGTGTAAAGCTGAAGCAGAGATGCCCCTGCCCTCAGCTTTTGCCATGCCGTATCGGCGGAGGACACGCCGCCCACACCGATCAGCGGCAGCCGCCCGGACGCAGCCTTGTAAAACCTCGCAAGCTTGCGGGTCGAAAGCTCAAAGAGCGGCCCGCCCGACAGGCCGCCGATCTCAGCCGCGTGAACCGATTTGAGGGGCGGCCGGGAGAGCGTCGTGTTGGAAACGATCACCCCGTCGATGCGATGCGCCAATACGATCTCGGCAATCTCATCGATCTCGCCATCTTCGAGATCAGGGGCGATCTTGATGACCAAGGGCTTTGGATAGGCGAGCTTTTCCCGGGCCCCGGACAAGCGCTCGAGCAGGGTCTGCAAGTGGGATCGCGACTGCAGCTGCCGAAGGCCTGGAGTGTTGGGGGAGGAGATGTTGATGGCGAGATAGCTCGCCACATCATTGAAGGCCGCGAGCCCCGTCACATAGTCGGCTATGGGATCGGCCGCGTCCTTGTTGGCACCGATGTTGACCCCGATGATGCCGGAACGCGCCTGACGCCGCGACAGGCGCTGCAAGACGCGATCCTCGCCTTCGTTGTTGAAGCCGAGCCGGTTGACCAAAGCGCGGTCCTCGACCAGCCGAAACAACCGCGGCTCGGGATTGCCGGACTGTGGAAGGAGCGTGACGCTCCCGACCTCGACAAAGCCGAAGCCTAGCTTGAGAAGGGCGTCAGGAACTTGGGCGTTTTTGTCAAATCCGGCGGCAAGTCCCAAGGGACTTGCGAAGCGGAGGCCCCAAAGGCCGAGCGAAAGCTTCGGATTTGGCGGAGCGGCCGAGGGGCGAATACCGCATTTCAACGCGCTGATCACCCAGCGGTGGGCCTGCTCCGGGGAAGCCCGGAATAGAACCGGTCTTGCCCATTCGTATATTCCGCCCATCGCTGAACCGGCCTCATCAAGCAAGCGACCTGCATATAGATATTCAGTTGTGAACACAATTTGCCGCAGGGTGCGCAGGGGGCTGGACAGACCCGAAATTTTCCGGCATCCTTTCCTAGGAATTACTGCGGTTCTGGGAGCGGCATGATGTTCACGCACAAACAACTATGGAATGCCCTCGACGCATTGGCCGAGAAGCACGATCTATCGGCCTCGGGCCTTGCCAAGAAAGCGGGGCTCGACCCCACGGCGTTCAATCCTTCCAAGCGAATCGGGCCGGACGGCCGCGAACGCTGGCCCACCACGGAAAGCGTTTCGAAGGTCCTCGGAGCCGTGGGCAGCAATCTCGACGAGTTCGTCATCCTCGTGCAGGGCCGCAAGGGGATGGAGAAGATGCGAACCACCATTCCGCTGATCGGCTTCGCCAAGGCGGGAAAGGGCGGGTATTTCGACGATGCCGGTTTCCCAGTCGGGGCGTCGTGGGACGAGATCACCGTGCCGGGGGTAAAGGACCTCAATGCCTATGCGCTCGAGATCTCCGGCGACAGCATGCAACCGGTCTACCGGCAGGGGGACATCATCATCGTGGCGCCCAATGCGACCGTGCGGCGCGGCGATCGGGTGGTTGTGCGCACGAAGCGGGGCGAGGTGATGGCGAAGATCCTGCATCGTCAGACCTCCAAAGCCATCGAGCTGGCGTCATTCAACCCTGAGCATGAGACCAAGCTCGTCCCAACCGAAGACGTGATGTGGATCGCGCGGATAATCTGGGCGAGCCAGTGACGGGCGATGGCGCATCGCGGCCAGCCTGAACGTGCGGGCTGGCATCTAGAGATTTCGCCAGAGGTCGCGGAGGCCCTTAGGGGAGGCGCACCGGTCGTGGCGCTTGAGTCCACCATCATCACCCATGGGTTACCGCATCCACTGAACGAGGAGACGGCGCTCAAAGCGGAGAGCCTGGTACGGGAAGCGGGCGCTGTCCCGGCGACCGTCGCCGTCATCGACGGCAGGATGCGGGCCGGACTCGATCGCAAGGAGATCGTGCAGCTTGCCTCGCAGGAGGGGGCGATGAAAGCCTCGCGGCGCGACATTGCCGCTCTGCTGGTGAAAAAGGCAACCGCCGGCACGACTGTGGCCGCGACCATGTTCATCGCAGCTCTGGCGAGAATTCCCCTCTTCGCAACGGGCGGGACGGGGGGAGTGCATCGCGGCGCAGAAACGAGCTTCGACATCTCCGCCGATCTGGCGGAGCTTGCGCGAACACCGGTCGCCGTCGTCTCGGCCGGGGTCAAGTCCATTCTCGATATCGGCAAGACGATGGAACTTCTGGAAAGCCTGAGCGTGCCGGTGATCGGCCTGCGCACATCGGAGTTTCCGTCGTTCTTCTCGCGGCGCAGCGGCATTCGCCTCGACCATCGCTTCGATCGGGTTGAGGATATCGCCGCGGTGATGGCGCGGCACTGGGAGCTGGGCAGCAGGAGCGGACTGCTGATCGCCAATCCGATCCCCGAAGCGGATGCGCTGCCGGCCGCGGAGATCGAGGCGCAGATCCGCAACGCGGTGCGCGAGGCCGAGGCCGCCCGCATCGGGCAGAAAGAGGTCACGCCCTTCCTGCTCGAGCGCGTCAAGGCGCTGACCGGCGGCCGCAGCCTCGCCGC
>DATBMX010000170.1:0-2795 GCA_036554625.1 Aestuariivirgaceae bacterium | reverse complement strand
CTGCTCAGAACCCCATCGCCTTCAGTCGATTGGTACTGGATTTTCTTAACGATCGCTGAATGAATTGCAGGCAGTACGCCGAAGCCGGCACCTGCAGCATTGAGCTTGGCAGCACGGATGTGACAGGATCAAGCAATGTCGTCGGATCGCGACGCGCTACGACAAGCTTCCCGCGAATTACCTAGCCTTCGTCCACCTCGCATCAATCAGGCTATGGCTGCGCGTTAATGAGTCCACGCCCTAGTCGGCGTTGCCGAAGAATCCGTGCCGCATGAGGGCGCCCGCCTCGATTCCGAGGCGGCGCGCCTGGCCCGCCGCCACCTCCAGCACCGCTGCAACGGGCTCTCCCGACTCGATCGTGTCGAGGGAATGCGGCACGGTGCCTTCGACGATCCGCGCCACCGTTCCGTCGGCACGCACGAAGGCCATGTCGAGCGGTATATAGGTGTTCTTCATCCACATCGCCACCGGCTGGGGCGTCTTATAAAGGAACAGCATGCCGCGGTTCGGCGGCAAGCGGTGGCGGAACATGAGCCCGCGCTCGCGCAAAGCGGGCGTGTCGGCGATCTCAACACTGATGAGCTCGGTGCCGTTGCGGCTTTCGATCACGAGGGTGTCTTCGCGCGGGACGGGCTGTTCCTGGGCAAACAGGCCCGAGGACATGAGAAGTGAGGCAAAGGCAAACGCCACGAACTTGCGACGCAACACGGCCACGCTGCTCCTGATCGCGAAGGATGAAAACCTTAATTGGTGAGCGCCGGGCCACCTTCGAGCGTCAGGCGAACTTCCGCCGCCATCTTGCCCTTGGGCCCGTCGCCGAAGCGCACATAGACCCATTGATCTGGCAAAAGTTCGGCAATCGCCGTCCGCCGCAAAGTCTCCATATGGACGAAGATGTCAGGCGAACCCTCGCCCTCCGTGACGAAGCCGAAGCCCCGCGCCCGGTTGAACCATTTCACCTTGCATCGCACCCATGGGCTCGTCGGCGTGACCGTGACGTGCGTGCGGCTCGAACGCTCGACCGGGTGGATCGCAGTCGACGTATCGACGGCGAGCACGCGAAGGCACTGCACGCCCTTCTGCCGCTCCACAGCCTCGCAGCTGATGCGCGTGCCTTCCAGCGGCGCCTCATAGCCATCGCGCTTTAGACAGCTCAAATGAATGAGAACATCGGCAGCGCCATTGTCTGGAATGATGAAGCCGTAGCCGCGCGCCACGTCGAACCATTTCACGAAGCCTGTGACCCGGAAGATTCTCGGTGAGGTCTCCGGACTCGCAAGACTCTCATAGGTTGAGATACGAAGGGGGCCGCTCCCCGCCATGACTGACACCTTGATTTAGCCTCTGTGCCTCTATGCGGAGAACCTTGCGTCCGCCGCACCGCCACTGTCAATTTGATCAACTCGCGCCACTTTGTACAGCCCTTCGCAAGCGCGTTGATGTGGAAAAGGGTCTTGTTGAGCCGGGAAGAAAGACCGTCCACGGATCGAAAATCGAATCCGCGATTCACAAGAGTCCATGTTTATTGAAAAAACCCGTGCGCCTCGACGTTTGCTCCACTGCGATGAACCTCTGAACTTTGCAGCGCATATGTTGCGGATTTACAACGAAGAATCAAAGCTTCGTTAACCCGTGCGACTCAAGTTTTGGCGGAAGTGATTCGCGGAAGGTTTCGTTCAGCGCACGGCGCGGGCGAGCGTGTCGCCGGCATCCCAATGGATGACGAGATCGGCAATGGCATCGAAATCCGTCGGTTCGTTGTTGATGACGGCGAGACGGGCTCCCCATCTCTGAGCCAGCATGGGCAGAGTGGCCGCCGGGTAGACCGTGAGGGACGAGCCCACCGCCAGGAACAGGTCGCAGGCCTCCGTCGCCGCATGCGCCTCGGCCATCACGCCCTCGGGCATGGGCTGGCCGAAGGAGATGGTCGCCGTCTTCACCATGCCGCCGCAGGCGATGCATTGGGGTGCCCGGTTCAACCTCTCGACTTCGCTGCGCGCCCAGTCGAGCTCGTGGCGAAGCCCGCAGGAGAGGCAGCGCGCGAAGGTGCCGTTCCCGTGGAGCTCGAGGATCTGCCCGGCCGGAACGCCTGATTCCAAATGGAGATTATCGATGTTCTGGGTGATGACGTGGCTCGCCTTGCCGCTTCTGACAAGCTGGGCGATGGCCACGTGCCCACGCCCCGGCCTTGCTCCCCTCACCTGGTCATAGAGCTTGAAATAGCGCCGCCAGGCTTCGAGCCGCGTCTCAGCAGAAGCCAGGAAGTCCGAGAATTCTATCGGCCTGTAGCGAGTCCACAAGCCGCCGGGCGAGCGGAAATCGGGAATTCCGCATTCCGTGGAGATGCCGGCGCCGGTGAAGGCGACGATCTTCTCGGCTTCGCCGATCAGCCCTGCGAGCTTGGCTATTTCGTTTGCCGGCGGTTGCATTATGCTCCTTCAGGAATCCAGAACGGAAGCAAAGGCTAAGGGTCTTTCATGAAATATCTGCACACCATGGTGCGCATCGCAAACATAGAAGCCTCCCTGGAGTTTTACTGCAACAAGCTGGGCCTTATCGAGCAGCGCCGTTTCGAGAACGACAAGGGCCGCTACACGCTCATCTTCGTCGCCGCGCCGGACAATCCGCAGACGCAGATCGAGCTCACATATAATTGGGATCCGGAACATTATGCCGGCGGGCGCAATTTCGGCCATCTCGCTTTCGAGGTGGAGGACATATACGCCACATGCGAGAAGCTGATGCAGGGCGGCGTCACCATCAACCGCCCGCCGCGCGACGGCCGCATGGCGTTC
>DATBMX010000204.1:0-2709 GCA_036554625.1 Aestuariivirgaceae bacterium | reverse complement strand
GAAGCAGAGGCGGCCGGCACGCCGCTCGACACCGAAATCGACTACAGATCGCATAGTCTGCTTCTGGGCCTGAGACTGAGCCTGTAGGGGACTTCCTGCGGGAAGCGCCGGAAAGCTTGTGGCAGGCACAGCAAAAACTGTGGCCCGCCGCGAGCCGGTTCTATACCATCGCCCTCATCAAGGAGGGACCAGACCATGACGCGATTTCTCCTCGCCCTGCTTGCCGGCACAATCCTGGTGGCGCTGGCGAGCAGCGCCGGCATGGCCGGCAAGAGAGATTCGGGCTTCATCGGGCATACGGGGCGGGTCGAGCCCCATGCCCGTTATCAGAACGACATCGCCTATGAGTTCGGCACGGTCTCGCAGCGCGGGGCAAAGAAGACGCCCTATGTCGAGCGCTGCTATTGGACGGCGAAACCCGGCACCTTCTTCCTCTCCGGTCTCACGCAGGTGTGCACGCGCTACACGCTCGAGAACACGGAATGACTGAATTTCGGGGAAAACCGCAGATTTCCGCCTTTTATTAACGCGAATCAGGCATAATACGCCCATTCGATGTGGCGGGCTTGAGGGGGATGGCCTTTGTGGATTAGGCAGCTTGCAGCTGAGCTGATCGGCACGTTCATGCTGGTGTCGGCTGTGCTGGGCGCGGCAGTTGTATCGGGCAATGCCGCGGGGCTTGGTGTTGCCCTGGCTGTCGGCTTGACGGTGATGGCGATGATCTATGCGGTCGGGCCGGTCTCCGGCGGCCACTTCAATCCGGCCGTCACCGTCGGTTTTGTCACGGCGGGACGGTTCGAGCCAAAGAACCTCGTGCCCTACGTTCTGGCGCAGCTCGCCGGCGGCATCATCGCCGCCCTCTTCTTCTATATCATATTGCAGGGCAAGGCTGATTTCGTTGCCCAGGGCTACGCATCGACAGGCTATGGCGAGCATTCCGCCGGCGGCTTCACCCTGCCGGGCGCCTTCCTTGCCGAACTCGTGTTCACCGCGGTTTTCGTGCTGATCATCACCCGGGTGACGCGGGACAAGGAGGGTGCGGGGCGCATGGCGCCCTTGGCCATCGGCTTGGCGCTCACGGCCATGCATCTCATCAGCATCCCAATTTCCAACACGTCGCTCAATCCTGCCCGTTCAACGGCAACCGCATTATTCGCCGATCCCTGGGCGCTCCAGCAGCTGTGGCTGTTCTGGGTGGCCCCCCTGGCCGGAGGAGCCATCGGAGGGTTCCTCGACAGGTTCTTCGGCGACCTCCCATAACCTCCCAAAGCGTAGCAAATTTGGAGGCGGTCCCTAACCAAGGCCGCCTCTCTCTTTTTTGCCACGTCCGCATTTTTGTTAATCCTGTGACCCCGCAGTCATTTGACATTTGACTTTCCGACACTATGTTTCAGGGCGAAGGGCGCTTCTTAGAAGGCGACTCAGTTAAGACCCGCGCCCCCAAGCAATCCAGTCGCCAGAACGGTTCTCAACTCGTACATGAATTTCGACCAACTGGGCCTAAGCCCAAAAGTCCTGGAAGCGGTCAAGACCGCAGGATTTATTACCCCCACTCCGATTCAGGCCCAGGCCATTCCTCCGGCGCTCGAGCGCCGCGACGTGCTCGGACTTGCGCAGACGGGGTCCGGCAAGACAGCCGCCTTCGCCCTGCCCATGCTCACCATCATGGAGAAGGGACGGGCGCGGGCCCGGATGCCGCGCACGCTCATTCTCGAGCCGACGCGGGAACTCGCCGCCCAGGTTCAGGACGCCTTCGAAACGCTGGGCAAGCAGCACAAGCTCACTGTCGCCCTGCTCATCGGCGGGGTGTCCTTCGAAGACCAAGACCGCAAGATCGACCGCGGCGCCGATGTGGTGATCGCCACGCCGGGGCGGCTCCTCGACCATGTCGAGCGCGGCAAGCTTCTGCTCAATGGCATCGAGATCCTCGTCATCGACGAGGCCGACCGCATGCTTGACATGGGTTTCATCCCCGACATCGAGCGAATTTGCAAGCTCCTGCCGATCACGCGTCAGACCTTGTTCTTCTCGGCGACCATGCCGCCCGAAATCCAGCGCCTGACCAATCAATTCCTCCACAGTCCCGTGCGCATCGAAGCGGCACCCCCTTCGACCACGGCTGCGAGCATCGAGCAGCGGCTAGTGCGCGCGCCTTCCGAATTCAAATCCAAGCGCCAGGCGCTGCGCGAGCTTCTGCGCAGCCAGGGCAATGTCAGGAACGCCATCGTCTTCGCCAATCGGAAGACGACCGTGGGCGTGATCGAGGCATCGCTCAAGCGCCACGGCTTCAACGCCGCTGCGCTGCATGGCGATATGGACCAGCGCGCGAGGATCAAGACGCTGGAAGCCTTCCGGGCCGGCGAGATCACCTATCTCATCGCCTCAGATGTCGCGGCGCGCGGGCTCGACATTCCCGAGGTCAGTCATATTTTCAATTTCGACGTTCCCGTGCATCCGGAAGACTATGTGCATCGCATCGGACGAACGGGACGCGCGGGGCGCGAAGGGCATGCATTCATGATGGTCACGCCGCCCGAGATGAAAGCGCTCAGAGCCATCGAGCAGCTGATCCGCAAGAGCATAGAATGGGCGGGCCTAGCAGTCAGCGAGAGTGAAGCCTCGGAGGCTGTCACAGGGCGCCGCAGCCGAAGCAGCGGCAAATCGGCTTCGCATCGGACAGCGCCGCGCGCTGGACAGCGCGAACGCAGC
>DATBMX010000190.1:0-5402 GCA_036554625.1 Aestuariivirgaceae bacterium | reverse complement strand
GCGATGTGGCCCACCATGCTAATCCGCCAGCTTTGTTCGCTCCTGCGCCTTGTTCTCGAAATAATCGATAAAGCTCATGACATGCTCGGCCCCATCGCGCATGAGCGGCAAAAATTTCGGTTCGCTTTCGATTTGCAGCAGCCAGCGGCGGATGGCCGCATAATCCTCGAGTCCGACACCCGACTCATGCGCCCATGCTGTGTAGGGATAGAGCGCATAATCGGCAATGGTGACGGTTTCGGCCGCGATGAACCTCCACGCTTTGAGTTGACGGTCCATTGCGTGAAGCGCGCTTTCCGCGCGAGGCCGCAGCTCCTCGAGCCTTTCCTTGTTGCGCTGCGGGCCCTCGGCAAAGTGGATGAGATAGCGCATCACGGCCAGTGCCGGCTCGTGGCTGTATTGCTCGAAGAACATCCAGCGCAGAACCTCGGCTTGGGCGCGACGATCGCCCGGCCACAGCTTTGTTCCCTGCCCGAAGTAATAAAGAATGGCGCCTGATTCCGTCAGTATGTCGCCGTCCTCGAGAATGACGGCCGGCACCTTGCCGATAGGATTGATCTTCAGGAATTCGGGCCGCCGCGGTTCGCCTCGGGGCTGCGAAACATCGACGCGGCAGAAGCGGATGTCGAGCCGATGGAGCAGCATCTGCACTTTGTGCACATTGCCGGATTCGAGATTTCCGAACAGCGTGATCATGCGCCTTTCCCGGGTTCCATTCTGCGCCTGCCGTCAAGGAGCTGGCGGTCGACCGCGACGCTTTTTACGAGAGCGTAAACCTCCCTCCCCGGGGTCAGCTTGAGCTCGCTCACGGAAAGTCGGGTGATACGCGCCCTGAGCACTTGCCGCCGTCCCTGCAACCGCAACTCAGCGAAGGCCGTGCCCTTTTCCTCCAGGACTTCGGCGATGCGGGTGGCGATCACGTTTCTGATGCTCAGTCCCTCGGGCCTTGCGGTCGCGATGGAAACATCGCGGGCGCGGATCCTCAGCCTTACCTTCTGCGACTTGGCAAGCCCAAGGCTTGGCACCTGAAGCAGATCGCCGTCCACATCAACGAGGCTGATCCCGAAGTCGGGTTCCTCGCCCTTGACGATGCCCTCGAGCACCGCCCCCGCTTCAAAGCGTCCGAGATAGGCGGCAAGGTCGAGCCGCGACAGAATATCCGCAGTCTCGCCCATCGCTAGGATTTTGCCCTCGTTCAACACCGCAATCCTGTCGCCGAGCCTGGCCGCCTCCTCAATGGCATGCGTCACATAGAGGATGGGAATGCCGAAGATCTCAGGCACCCGTTCGATATAGGAGAGCGCCTCCGAACGCCGCGGCAGATCGAGCGCGCTCAGAGGCTCGTCCATCAGCATCAGCTTGGGGTTCGTCAGCAGCGCCCGCGCGAGCGCCACGCGCTGGATCTCCCCGCCGGAGAGCGTGGTGGAAGACCGCCCGATGAGCGATTGAAGCTGAAAAACGTCAAAGATCCGATCCCTGTCGAGTCTCCTGCCCGGATCGGCCCGCCGCTCCGCGTAGTCGAGGTTGCCTTTCACCGTGAGATGGGGAAACACTCGTCCATCCTGGAATACAAAGCCGAGCGAGCGCCGGTGGGGCGGAACGAAACGACGTCGTTCACTGTCGAGCCATGTCTCGCTGCCGCACCGGATCGTGCCCTGGACGTCGCGCTCGAGCCCTGCAATCGCTCTGAGAAGCGTCGTTTTCCCCGAACCGCTTGGCCCCAGGATGACCGTTACGCCGGCAAAGCTGAAGGTCGCCCTTGCCTCGAGTCGAAACCCGCCGCGGCGGGCGCAGATCGCGACGGCCATGTCATTCATGCCGGGGAATTCCGCAAGTGGCGAGACCCCAGATTGGCGAGAGGTACCGCGACCGTGATCGCAGCGAGCTCGATCGTCAGGACGACTGCTGCCCACTCATTCAATGCAAGCGACGGCCTTTACCGGCATGGCTGCGCGGATAATCAAGACCTGTCGCGTGAATGTCAACGACGCGCCTGATAGGTCTCGCGGGGCCCGATCCGCCGGGCAAGAACGCTTCCAAACTGTGAATCCTGTGGAAAATTAATATGGCGGGCTGGGAACTTCGAGCTTCCTGCTGTGTTTTGGGCGTATCTACTGCCTGCTGGCCCTCGCAAAAACTAAATAAAAGATGAATGGGCCGTTCAGCGCCAGTTCCTGCGTGGTTGCGTAGCGTTCTCCCAACAATGAAGCTTACAGGGATGGAGTCACCCATGTTTAAGGGAATCGCCACAGCTGCATTCGGTTTTGGAGTGATCATGTCCGTGGCCGTCATGGTCTCGCAGCCGGCGTCGACCGCTAGCGTCGTTTCGCCGAATACCACGGTCATAGAGAAAAACATGCTGTTCCCGCTCAAGGCAAACATGACCGTCGACCCCTGCGCGGTCGCCTATTGCGCGGACGTTTAGTTCTAGTCCGAGACACGGAGGCCGGGGCTTCCGTTCCCCGCCTGCTCCCGTAAGGAGACTATGGCGTCCGCCGGTGCAATCTGCTAGTGTAGTTTCGAGCTGGTCCCGATCCCCTGCAAGTGTATCGATGCCAGCAAAGGAAAGGGCCTCCGACGGGGCCCTTTCTCATTGATGAACAACGCCTAAATTCCCCATTCAGGGCACGTTCCACCGATCCTGCATAGAAGTTGCGGGCAATTCGATGGAGCCCGCAAGTGACCCTCTTCCGCAGTATCCTGCCTCCCCTGACCCTGATTGCGCTGTGCTTCGGCGCGGCGTCGGCCGACGCGGCTTCGCGCTCCTATTCACAGCCCAGAGTCATGGGCCATGCTGTGGATCATTGCCTTGAAGATCAGTCTCAGTGCGGCAAGCCTGCAGCCGATGCCTATTGCCGACACGAGGGCTATCAGAATGCCCTGAGCTTCCGCCTCGAGCGGGATCCGGCGCGCATCTCCGTCACCGTCGCTGTCGATTCCGGCAGCCTTCAGCGAGCGCCGGCTGCCCAGCCCTTCCAGATGGTCAAATGCTGGCGGCCCAACGACGCCCCGACCGAGATAGACTTCAGCGTGAAGAATCTGCCCTCGCCCGCGACCTGCGACTTTGGCCAGGACTGCCGCAAATCCGCAGCCGATCTGTGGTGCACGGGCAAAGGCTATGCGCTCGGCGCCTCTGCTTATGAACTCGCGCCGGGACAAGCGCGATTCCGCCTCATCAGCTGCGCAACGCTGTGAATGACATATTTCTTGTCGTCATGGCCCGGATGCGATCAGACGTGATCCGGCCATCGCGCAGGCCGGAATGAGTTGTAGCGGCCGTAGCCTTCCCTTTCTGCTTGTTCGCCACGGCTGAGGTCGTGTAGGGAAGCTCCCGTATTCCCGTGAAGCTCCTCCATGCCCAGGCGAACGGATATCCAGTCCATTCTGATCATCGGCGCCGGCCCCATTATTATCGGCCAGGCGTGTGAATTCGATTATTCCGGCACCCAGGCGGTGAAGGCCCTGAAATCCGAAGGTTACAGGGTCATTCTGGTGAATTCCAATCCTGCCACCATCATGACCGACCCTGAGCTGGCGGATGCGACTTATATCGAGCCCATCACGCCCGAGATCGTGGCGCGCATCATCGAAAAGGAGCGCCCGGACGCGTTGCTCCCCACGATGGGTGGGCAAACCGCCTTGAACACGGCGCTCACCCTGAACAAGCTCGGCATTTTGGAGAAGTTCAAGGTAGAGATGATCGGCGCGAAAGCTCATGTGATCGACAAGGCCGAGGATCGCGAACTCTTTCGCGACGCCATGAGGAAGATAGGCCTCGAGACACCTCGATCCATCCTGGCCCATAATCTGATGGAGGCGCTGACCGCTCTCGAGGTGATCGGCCTGCCCGCCATCATTCGTCCCTCCTTCACTCTTGGCGGCACAGGCGGCGGCATCGCCTACAATCGCGCGGAATATCTCGAAATCATCGACCGCGGCCTCGATGCGTCGCCCACCAGCGAAGTGCTGGTCGAGGAATCCGTCGTCGGCTGGAAAGAATTCGAGATGGAGGTGGTCCGTGACCGCGATGACAATTGCATCGTCATCTGCTCGATCGAAAACGTCGACCCCATGGGCGTGCACACGGGAGATTCGATCACCGTTGCTCCCGCGCTCACTCTCACCGACAAGGAATATCAGCGCATGCGCAATGCCTCGATTGCCGTGCTGCGCGAGATCGGGGTGGAGACTGGCGGCTCCAATGTCCAGTTCGCAATAAACCCGGCTGACGGCCGCCTCGTCGTCATCGAGATGAATCCGCGCGTGTCGCGCTCCTCCGCCCTCGCCTCCAAGGCAACAGGCTTCCCAATCGCCAAGGTCGCGGCGAAGCTTGCCGTCGGCTACACACTCGATGAGCTTGCCAATGAGATCACGGGCGGCGCAACGCCCGCGTCTTTCGAGCCGACGATCGACTATGTCGTCACCAAGATCCCGCGCTTCGCCTTCGAGAAATTTCCCGGCGCCGAGCCCATTCTCACCACGGCCATGAAGTCCGTTGGCGAAGTCATGGCCATCGGCCGCACCTTCGCCGAGTCCCTGCAGAAAGCGCTGCGCAGCTTGGAGACCGGCCTGTCCGGCCTCGACGATATTGCCATTCCAGGGCTTGGCGAAGGCGACGACAAGAACGCACTTCGCGCTGCCCTCGGTCGCCCCACCCCCGACCGGGTTCTCACGGTGGCGGCAGCCTTGAGGCTCGGCGCATCCCCTGAGTTGATCCACGCTGCCTGCAAGTATGATCCATGGTTCATCCGCGAGATCGCAGCGATCGTGGATATGGAGAAGAGAATCCAGGAGTTCGGTCTTCCCGATGATGAAGACAATCTCCATGCCCTGAAAGCCATGGGCTTTTCCGATGCCCGACTTGCTCAGCTCGGCGACGTGACGGAGGAAAAAGTGGCGGGCCTCCGCCATAAGCTTGCTGTCCGCCCAGTGTACAAGCGCATCGACACCTCCGCGGCCGAATTCGCTTCGCCCACCGCCTATATGTACTCGACCTATGAAAAGTCGCTTCCCGGTTTGAGCGGCGATGAATCGCAGTCCTCCGCCCGCCGCAAGATCGCCATCCTCGGCGGCGGTCCCAACCGCATCGGCCAGGGCATAGAATTCGACTATTGCTGCTGCCATGCGTCCTTCGCTCTCGCGGAGGCGGGGTACGAGACCATCATGGTCAACTGCAATCCGGAAACCGTGTCGACCGACTTCGACACCTCCGATCGGCTCTATTTCGAACCCTTGACCTCCGAGGACGTGCTCGAGATCATTCATGCCGAGCAGAGGAATGGCACTCTTGCCGGCGTCATCGTCCAGTTCGGCGGCCAGACCCCGCTGAACCTTGCCGATGCCGTCGAGAAGGCCGGCGTCCGCATCCTCGGCACGCAGCCGGAATCGATCGACCTCGCCGA
>DATBMX010000164.1:0-16169 GCA_036554625.1 Aestuariivirgaceae bacterium | reverse complement strand
AGGCGGCGTTCTCGACGTTGCAGCCCTGATGAATGCGCCCGTTCTCATCGCGCAGCGCCGCGCCGACCCTGAAGTTCGAATAGGGCGCATAAGCCGACTTCTGCGCTGCGAGGGCGGCGGCAATCAAATCATCGGGCATGGTCAGTGCTCCTTCACATAGGGAATGCCGCCGGCCTTGGGCGGCACGGCGCGACCGATGAAACCGGCAAGCAAGGCCACGGTCAAAACATAGGGAATGGCCTGCATGAGCTGCACGGGCAAGACGCCAACGCCGGGAATCGGAGTGCCCTGCAGCCGGATGGTCAGAGCGTCGAGAAAACCGAAGAGCAGGCAAGCGCCCATGGCCTGAACGGGACGCCATTTGGCGAAGACGAGGGCGGCAAGTGCGATGAAGCCCTTGCCCGCCGTCATATCGCGGATGAAGCTCGAGCTTTGGGCGATCGCCAGATAGCTGCCCGAGAAGCCACAGAGTACTCCGCCGCAAATCACCGCCATGTAGCGCTGGCGGGATACGGAAATGCCGGCCGTGTCGGCGGCAGCGGGGTTCTCGCCGACGGCGCGCAGCCGCAGGCCGAAGCGCGTGCGAAAGACGAGCCACCAGGTCACCGGCACCATGAGGAATGCGAGATAAACGAGGATGCTGTGACCGGAGATGATCTCCGAATAGACATTGCCAAGCAGCGGCACGGAACGCAGCGCATCGGCGCCTGGCAGCTTGATCTCGAGAAAGCGCGCCGACGGCGCGAGCTGAGGGGTTTGGCCGCCGCGCTGAAACCAGGTGACGCCGAGCTGCGCCGTCAGCCCGGCGGCGATGATGTTGATGGCGACGCCCGAGACAATTTGATTGCCGCGATGGGTGATGGTGGCGAAACCGTGCAGCAGGGCAAAGGCAGCGGAGGCGGCAATGGCGGCAAGAAGGCCAGCCCAGGGCGAGCCGGCGATGGCGGCCATGGCGCCGGCGGCAAAGGCGGCGATGAGCATCTTGCCCTCGAGGCCGATGTCGAACACGCCGGCGCGCTCGGCATAGAGGCCGGCCAGGCAGGCGAAAAGCAGGGGCACGGAGAGGCGAATGCTCGAGTCGAGCATGGTGGTGAGCGCGTGAAGGAGCTCCATGGGTTTCAACCGGCGGGAAGGGCGCCAAAGCGGCGCCAGGCCATCAGCCGGTCGAGCTGCGGGCGAAACACATGCTCAAGACCACCGGCCATCATGATGACGAGACCCTGGATCAGCACGACCATGTCGCGCGTGATGTTGGGACGCTCGAAGGCGAGCTCGGCGCCGCCCTGATAGAGCGCGCCGAACAGGATGGCGGCGAGGAAGATGCCGATGGGATGGGCGCGACCCATGAGAGCCACGGCAATGCCGACGAAGCCGTAACCCGACGTGTAATCGAGAATCATGCGGTGCTGCGATCCCATGATCTCGTTGAGCGCCATGAAGCCTGCGAAGGCTCCCGACAAAAGCATGGCGATAATGATCAGGCGGGCGGGAGACATGCCGGCATAGACGGCGGCCTGCGGATTGGCGCCAAGCGTGCGCAGCTCGAAACCGAGCTTGGTGCGCCAAATGAGAAGATAGAAAAAGGCGCAACAGATCAGCGCCCACAGAAAGGACAGGTTGAGGGGCGAATGAGGCAGGCTCAGGCCGAGGGCAGCCGCGACGGCATGCAGGAACGGCAGCCTTGCGTTCTCAACGAACGTGCGGGTCTCGGGCTGCATCGAACCCGGTGGAGAAAGGTGATTGACGAGAAGATAGACGATAAGGGCCGCGGCGATGAAGTTGAACATGATGGTCGTGATCACGACATGGCTGCCGCGCTTGGCCTGCAGATAGGCGGGGATGAAGGCCCAGGCAGCGCCGAAGACCGCCGCCGCCACCACGCTCAGCAAAATGACGAGGGGCGCAGGCAATATGCCCAGAGTCAGGCACACGAGTGCTACGCCAAGACCCGCCACATAGGCCTGGCCCTCGGCGCCGATGTTGAAAAGACCGGCATGAAAGGCAATGGCAAAAGCGAGACCGGTGAAGATGAAATTGGTGGCGTAGAACAGCGTATAGCCTATGCCTTCGCCATAAAAGAACGCCCCACGCAGGATGATGCCGGCGGCCTGAAAGGGGTTTTCGCCGATGGCAAGGAGGATCACGGCGGAGACTGCAAAGGCGGCGGCCAGATTGAGAGCAGGAATGAGGACGAGGTTCGCCCACCAGGGCAGTTCGGACCTCGCGCTCATGCCGCCCGCCCGCGAGCGACACCGGCCATGAGCAGGCCGATCTCGGCTTCCGGCGCCGAGGGCGCGCATTCGCCGACAATGGCTCCTGAGAACATGACCAATATGCGGTCGGAAAGGGAGCGGATCTCGTCGAGCTCGACGGAAATGAGAAGGATGGCCTTTCCCTGGTCGCGCAGTTCGACAAGACGGCGGTGAATGAACTCGATCGCACCGATATCCACGCCGCGGGTCGGCTGTCCGACGATGAGCAGATCGGGATCATGCTCGATCTCGCGGGCGAGGACCAGCTTCTGCTGGTTGCCTCCGGAGAAATGCGCGGCGCGCAACAGAGGCTCGCAAGGCCTGACGTCATAGGCGCGCATCTTGGCGAAGGCATCCTTGCGGATGGCGTAGCGGTCGATCAGTCCGTGCGCGCCATAGGCGGGGCTGTCGTGATAGCCGAGGATCGTGTTTTCACAGGCGACAAAGGGCATGACCAAACCCAGTCGCTGGCGGTCCTCGGGCACATGGGCGACGGCGCTGTGACGCATGGTGCGCGGATCGGACAGGGTCGCCAAGGGCTTGCCGTGCAGGAATATCTCGCCGGAAGCGGGCGCTCTCATGCCGGAAAGGACTTCCAGCAATTCGGTCTGGCCGTTTCCCGAGACGCCGGCAATTCCAACGATCTCTCCCTCGCACACATCGAAGCTTATGTCTTTCAAGCGCTCGACGCCCGCGGCATCGACGTAGGAGAGGCGGCGCACCTCGAGAAGCGGAGCGCCGGGCCTGCCGCGGCGCTTGGGAATCTTGAGATCGACGCTTCGCCCGACCATCAGTTCGGCGAGGCGCTCGGGCGTCGTGCGGTGCGTTTCAAGCGTGCCGATGAGCGAACCCTTGCGCATGACGGACACGTCGTCGGTAACCGCCATGATCTCGCGCAGCTTGTGGGTGATGAACAGAATCGTCTTGCCCTGATCCTTAAGCTTGCGCAGCACGGCGAAGAGATGGTCGGCCTCCTTGGGCGTCAGAACGCCTGTCGGCTCATCGAGGATCAAAACCTCGGCGCCGCGATAGAGGGCCTTGAGGATTTCCACACGCTGCTGCAAGCCTACGGGCAAAGAGGAGACGAGGTCATCGGGCGGGACAGCGAGTCCATACTCCTTCTTGAGCCTGCCGAGGGTCCGGCGCGCGGCGGAAAGGCCGGGCCCGAGGAAGGCGCCGCCTTCGGCGCCGAGCACGATGTTTTCGAGAACAGTGAAATTCTCGACTAGCATGAAATGCTGGTGAACCATGCCTATGCCATGGGCGATCGCCTGAGCAGGAGAGCGGATCGCCACCTCCCTGCCATTGACGAGAATGGTTCCGGCGTCGGCCTGGTAGAAGCCATAGAGAATCGACATGAGCGTGGACTTACCGGCGCCATTCTCGCCGACGATGCCGTGCACCGTGCCGCGCTCGACGCGAAGGGAAACGTTCTTGTTGGCGTGAACGGCGCCGAAATGCTTATCGATGCCCCGCAGCTCGACGGCTGCGGGGTTCTCCTGCCGCGTCATGCGGACATCAGTAGGGGCACTGCGAATCCGCCATGTAATCGTGAACCTTCACGGTGCCCGACTTGATGTCCTCCTCCGCCTTCTTGGCGGCTTCCATCATCTCGGGCGTGATGAGTGCCTTGTTGTTGTCATCGAGCGCCCAGCCCACGCCGCCCTCGGCAAGACCCAGGACCTGAAGCCCGGGCTTGAAGGCACCGTTCTTGGCCGCGTCGAAGACCGTGTAGGTCGCCGTGTCGACACGCTTGAGCATGGAGGTGAGGACATGGCCAGGATGAATGTGGTTCTGGTTGGAATCCACGCCGATGCCGAGCTTACCCGCATCGGCAGCGGCCTGAAGAACGCCCAAGCCGGTGCCGCCGGCGGCGTGGTAGACGACGTCGGCGCCGCGATCGAATTGCGACTTGGCAAGCTCGCCGCCCTTGACGGGGTCGTTCCAGGCAGCACCGGTGGTGCCAGTCATGTTCTGGAACACTTCGGCATCGGATTTCACCGACTTCACGCCGCCGACATAGCCGCAGGCGAATTTTCGGATGAGCGGAATGTCCATGCCGCCGACGAAGCCGACCTTGCCGGTCTTCGAAGACATGGCGGCGAGTATGCCGACAAGATAGCTGCCCTCATGCTCCTTGAAAACGATCGAGGCGACATTGGGCTTGTCGACCACCATGTCAATGATGGCGAATTGGATGTCGGGAAATTCCGCCGCGACCTTCTCCACCGCCTGGGCCTGGGAGAATCCGACAGCGATGATCGGCGTGTGGCCGCGCTTGGCGAAGTTGCGCAACGCCTGCTCGCGCTGGCTGTCGTTCTGAACCTCGAAATCGCGATACTCGATGCCGGAATCCTTCTTGAATTGCTCGGCGCCGTTGTAGACACCCTCATTGAAGGATTTGTCGAATTTGCCGCCGAGATCATAGACGATGGCCGGCTTTATGTCCGCGGCGAGGGCGACGGCGGCCGAGATCAGGAGAGCGGCTGCCGTTGAAAGGAGCCTGATGAACATGGGGTTTCTCCTCAAGAGCGATGAGGCCGATGGCTTCGGCCGAGCTTCGAAAACCGCGGTTGCGGAACAGAGCCCGCAGGCTTGTCCCCTCGAAGTTCACGACACCCAATTGAGCTTGTCAACTCGCGCTGGCCAGAGGGCGAATCCTCAATCGGGAGCCGTCAGGGCCCGGCGCAGCCGGCGCAAGATAACGCCACGCACCTTCTCGTCAGGCGCCTTGGCAATCTCATCGCTTATGTCGAGAAGGAGCTTCGAGAGATCATTATGCGAATCGAGGTGGCCGACGGCGGCGGGAGCAAGCCGTCTCTGCGGTGCGGGGATGAGCGCCGGCTGCTCTTCCGTAAGGTCATAGCTGTCATCGAGCGCAGGACGAAAGATGCGCTCGCCCGCGATGAAGTCGCCGGCCACTCGTCCGGTCAAGCCGTCCATCCCGGACATTTCGCCGTGGACGAGAAACAGGCCGCGTCGCACGGGCGCCCGCGCCTTGAGCCAAGCCAACAGCTCGGGCGCATCTGCGTGACCGGAATACTCATCGATTCTTCTTATGGCAGCGCGCACTTCGATCTCCTCGCCTTGTATGCGAACGCGCGTTGCGCCGTCGGCGAGAAGCCGGCCGAGCGTGCCCTGCGCCTGATAACTCGCCAGAAGAACGGTGGTGGCCGGCTGCCAGAGGCGGTTCTTCAGATGATGGCGGATGCGGCCTGCCTCGCACATGCCGCTTGCCGCTATCACGGCGTGAAAGCCGCTCAGCCGGTTCAGCGATTTCGAGTCTTCAACGGTTTCCATGAGCCGCACATGCGGAGATTTGAAGGCCTTGAGCATAAGTTCGCCATTGTCGAGAGATGAGGCGTATTTGCGAAAGAAGGCGGTGGCCTTCAGCGCCAGGGGCGAGTCGATAAACAGCGGAAAATCGGGCAATGCCCCTTGAGCGATGAGAATGGCAAGGTCGGTCACCAGTTCCTGGGTGCGCTCGACGGCGAAGGAGGGAATGAGAAGAGCTCCCTTGCGATGAGCGGCGGCGGCAATTTCAGCCGCGAGCAGAGTACGACGGTCCACATCGTTCTTCTCGGGGCGATCGATTGCGCCATAGGTCGCTTCGCACAGGACATAGTCGAGATCGCTCGGCCCCTCGGGGTCGGGCTGAAGCAGCTTGAAGGCCGGACCAATATCGCCCGAGAACAGCAGGCGTAGAGGAGATGGCTGCGCATGTACAATTTCCAGCTCGATCGATGCCGATCCGAGAAGGTGGCCGGCGTTCCAGTAGCGGGCGCGAACGCCGGGAAGGGGCTCGAACCAGCGGCCATAGGAAACGACAGCGAATTGTGGGAGCGAGCGTTCGGCGTCGGCCATTGTGTAGATCGGCTCGACGAGCGGGCGGCCTCGGCGGCGGTTGCGGTCATTGAGCTGACGAACCTCCATCTCCTGGACGTGGCCTGAATCGGGAAGCATGATCGAACAGAGATCGACGGTGGCTTCCGTGGCGTGAATCGGTCCGCGATAGCCATGCTTCACGAGCTTGGGTATGAGCCCTGAATGATCGATATGGGCATGGGTGAGCAACATTGCGTCGAGCGAAGCCGGCTCGAAGGGAAAAGGGCGATAATTGAGAGCCGTCTCGGTCTTGGAACCCTGGAACATGCCGCAGTCGACGAGAAGCTTCCGGCCGGCGACGTCGAGCAGATAGCAGGAGCCGGTTACCGCCCGCGCCGCGCCGTGGAAGGTGAGTTTTATGGTCATAGCTGCGGCGGGAGGTCGGGGCGCCATTCGAGATGCACCTTGAGGCCGGAGGCGCTGGCGAGCGTCCAGATGTCTTCAGCGGTTTCGGCAAAGCCGAAGAGGTCCAAGTCGGAGCCAAGAATCATGCCGCGTGCGAGCATCTCCTTGAAGTTGATCACGCTCGTCCAGTATGGCTGATCGACGAGAACGACCGGAATATGCGGCATTTTTCCCGTCTGGCGCAGAGTCAAGATCTCGAAGAGCTCGTCCAGAGTGCCGAAGCCGCCCGGGAAGACGACGAGAGCCGCGGCCCGCATGGCGAGATGCATCTTGCGCATGGCGAAATAGTGAAAGCGAAAGGTGAGGTCGGGGGTGGAGAAGGCATTCGGCTCCTGCTCCAGGGGAATGGTTATGTTGAAGCCGATCGAGGGAGCGCCCGCTTCGGAAGCGCCGCGATTGGCCGCCTCCATGATGCCGGGGCCGCCGCCCGTTGCGATGACGTTCTGGCGGAAGCCATCGCGCAGCTCCTTGGCGCCGCCTCTTTGCGAGGCCAGAAAAGCGAAGCTGCGGGCGACCTCGTACCAGGGCGAGCTGTTCGAAATGCGGGCGCTGCCGAAGACGACGATTGTCGAGGCGATGCGCCATCGGCGCAGATGCTCCTCGGCCTTGGCATATTCCAGCATGAAGCGAACACCGCGGGTTGAATCGCCCAAGAGGAAGTCCTGATCGAGGGCGGGCAGCCGATAGGACGGCGAGGCGATCTGCTGCGAATTGTCGTAGGGCTTCTTGGCATCCATGGATTGGCGGCAGTCCGTTTGGTTCAGAGATTTCAACGCAACTTTGAGGTTTTGGCGAAGAGCGCAGCGATCTCGACATGAGCGGACCACTGGAACTGATCGACAGGCAGGACGTCGCGCAGCTCATGGCCCGCAGCGATGAGAATAGCCGCATCGCGAGCGAAAGTGAGCGGGTCGCATGAGATGGCGATGATTCTCCGGCATCGCGAGGCGGCGAGCTCTTTCGCCTGGGCCTCGGCTCCCTGGCGCGGCGGATCGAAGACGACGAGGTCGCAGGCGGCGAGTTCGGCGGCGGAAAGCGGTTCGCGGAACAGATTGCGCGTGCGCGCGGTCACAGGCTTGAGGCCTTGCGCGTGGCGGGATGCGTGAAGCAAGGCCTCGATCGAAGGCCTGTCGAGATCGACGGCGAGCACCGGCGCCAGGCGCGCGAGAGGCAGGGCGAAGGTGCCCGCGCCGCAGAACAGATCGGCGGCGCGGTTCACCCCCGCGGCATGGGCGAGGACGAAATCAGTGAGCGCTTTTTCCCCTTGCTCCGTTGCCTGAAGGAAGCTGCCTGCTGGTAGCGGAAGGCTCACCCCGGAAAGGACGATGCGGGGGATCGAAAGGGTGACGGCTGGCTCGCCGTGAAGGGATATGCGCAACAGCCCATGGCGGCCGGCGATCTCGGCAGCGCCTGCAAGGGGGAAGGCGGCGGCGCGGGGCAGGCCGCGAATATCGCAGTCGAGCCCTCCCGGCACAGCCGTAAATTGCATGTCGAGAGCGGGCTTCAAGGTCAAGAGAAGCCCTGCCAGTTCCCGCGCGGCGGCAAGGGCGGGAACAAGACGCGGCGAAAGGATGAGACAATCGAGAACGTCGACGAGATCATGGCTGCGCGGCGCCATGAAGCCCACCGCCGGCTCGCCGCGGACAAGGCGCGCATGCAGGACGACGCGCCGTCGCCCCTCGCCATAGGCCGCGAGAAGAGGGCGCAGGGGGGCCGAGATCCCGTATTTATTCAGTGCACTGATGATAAGCGACCGTTTCCATTCGGCATAGGCGGCATGGCCGACGTGCTGAAGGCTGCAACCGCCGCAGCGGCCGAAGTAAGGGCATGGCGGCGAGACGCGGTGGGGCGAGGCGTTGGCGATCGACAAGAGCGCGCCGCGGGCGCCGTCGACGTCGGCCTCAACCGTCTCGCCGGGAAGGGCCAAAGGCACGCGGACGCGGCCCCTTGCGCTCTCGCTCAAGCCTTCGCCGCGGCTGCTCAGAGCCTCTATGTCGAGCCAGATTCGCGTCACCGTTTGGTTCCAGACCGGTCACATTTCGCCAGCTTTGAGCTTTTTTGGGCATTTTTCCGCAATTCTCAACCGTCAAAGACGCCCAAGCCCCTAGACAAGAGGTCAGAACAGACGCAGAAAATGCCGAATTACGGGCCTTTTTTTGATTCTTCTATCGGGGCACGATTTTTGTAACTGAAACTGAGGAGAAAATCATGGCTGAGAAAGCCCAGATGACAGTACCGCTTTCGAAGATGCTTTCGGAGCTTGCCGAGAAGCACGAGATGCCGAAAAAGAAGCTGGCCGAGCTGTTCGGCGATTTCATTGACCTGACTGTGAAGAATTTGAAGAAGGGCAACAAGGTGCGGATCAATGGCCTTGGGATCATGCAGGTGCGCAACCGCCCGGCGCGCATGGGCCGCAATCCCGCCACGGGCGAGGCAATCAAGATCAAGGCTTCGAGGAAGGTCGCCTTCCGCGTCGCCAAGGAAGTGAAGGAAGCGATCTAGTCCAACCAGGACTCGCTTTCCGAGGGACCGCCTAGCTTTCTGCGCCTTCAGGCGCGGCTGTGTGGCGGTCCTTCGCATTTGTGGAAGGGCGCATGGTTAATGCGTCGTTAGCCGCTGCCACTGGGGATTGCGGCGGCACAAGAGCGTCGCAGCTCGGTTGCCGATTGCAATCGCGTAGCTCGGGCACTGCTCGGAAAAATTGTGGGACAGCAATCCGCTTCAGAGTCGATTAATTCATCGTTTCTAAGGTTGCGGGCCGTGGAGTGCGTTCGACCATGTGCCCAGCCGCCGCCGACCAGATTCTTCCGCCCGACGAAGACGAGCGGCAAGCAGCCCTCCAGCAATTCAAGATTCTCGGCACGCCGGGCGATCCGGCCTTCGATGAAATCTGCTTCACCGTCCAGGAGCAGCTCGATGTGCCGATCGTGCTGATCTCGCTCGCCGACCGGAACCGCCACTGGTTCAAATCATGCGTCGGCCTCGGCTTGAGCGAAGTGCCGCGCGAAACGTCGTTCTGTTCCTACACCATCATGGCCGACGAGCCGCTGATCGTGCCGGATGCAACGCAAGATCGGCGCTTCGCCGACAATCCCTTCGTGACGCAGGAACCTCACGTGAGATTCTATGCGGGCGTACCGCTGCTGATGCGGCCGGGCCTGGCGCTCGGTTCGCTTTGCGCCATCGATACGAAAGCGCGGCAGATCGACGAGCGCCAAATCACCCTGCTCAGGCGGATGAGCCATATCGCCGTGGAGCAGCTCAGGCATCACAAGGCCAATGTGGAATTGGCCGAGGAATTGGCAATCAGGCGGCGGCGGGCGGAGCGCGTCAAGAGCCAGCGCGCGCAGCTCAACCGGCGCAGACGTTTCACCGAGCAATCGGCCCGGATCGCGGGGGTGGGCGGCTGGCTCTATGAGGTGAAGCGGCAGAACCTCGTTTGGTCGCGCGAAGTTTTCCGCATCATCGAAGTGGACGAGCTGAAGCAGCCCGATCTGGCTCAGGCGATCGAGCTGATCAGCGATGCACGGCAGCGGCGCGAGGCGGAACGGCTGGTCAGACAGGCGATCGAAACGGGCCGTGGCTTCGAGGTCGAGTTCGACATCACGTCGGCGAGAGGCAATCGGCGGCGCATCTCGATCACCTGCGAGGCGGAGACGATCAGGGGCGCGGTGATTCGCCTGGCGGGAACGATTCGTGACATCACCGCCCTGCATGAGACGCAGAAGGAAGTGAAGCTGTTGGCGACGATCGACTCGCTGACGAGGCTCAACAACCGCACGTCGTTCATGGCGGCGCTCGACGCGGCGATCAAGGAATCGCGCGCCACCGGCATCTCCAGCTGCCTGCTGCTCGCGGATCTCGACCATTTCAAAACGGTCAACGATACGCTCGGCCATAGCGCAGGCGATCAGATTCTGAAGGAGTTCGCCGAACGCATGCAGGGCAATATCCGCAGCGAGGACATGGTGGCCCGCCTCGGGGGCGACGAGTTCGCGGTGCTCCTGGCCAATGTGTCGAGCATCGAAGGCGCAAGGCGCGTGGCGGAGGAAATCCTCAAGGCGGGCTCAGTACCCTTCACCTATGACGGGCAGACGGTGAACCTTGGCGTGAGCATCGGCATCAGGCTGTTCGCATCGGAGGGCGAACGCGAGGCTATCCTGCAGGAAGCCGACATGGCTCTCTATCATGCGAAGGCCGCGGGCAAGAACTGCTGCGCTGAGTTCGAGCCGTTCATGCGGATGAGGGTCGAAGCACAGCATCGGCTCCTAAGCGATGTGCGCAGCGGGCTGCTTCAAGGGCAGTTCACCCTTCACTATCTGCCGCAGTTCGAATTGAAAAGCCGCAGGCTCACCGGATTCGAGGCGCTGCTGAGATGGGTGCATCCACAGGAAGGGCTTCTGAAGCCCGGCCGGTTCGCGGAAGCTCTGACAGATGCCGTGTTGAGCCGCGAATTGAGCAATTTCGCGCTCGAGCGTGCAGTCGAGCAGATCGCCGACTGGCGGAGCGCTGGATGGGGCGTCGGCTTCGTCGCCGTCAACGTCGCACAGAGCCAGATCGGGCAGAAAGGCTTCGCCGATCATGTGAGGGACCTGCTCGGCAAGCATGGCGTCGAGGCGCATCTCCTGATGGTCGAGGTCGTGGAACAGTCGGTGCTCGAGGACGCGAGCTCGGTCGCCGTCGCCGAACTGCAGGAGCTGAGAGACGCCGGCGTGACCATTTCGCTCGATGATTTCGGCACGGGCTATGCCTCGCTCACGCATCTGCGCAAATTCCCCATCCGGCAGCTCAAGATCGACCGCACGGTGACCGACAGCATCGACAAGGACATCACCAGCCTGTCGGTGACGAAGTCCATCATCGAACTGGCGCGCACCTTGAACATGCGCACGGTGGCGGAAGGCGTCGAGCGCCAGGCGGTGGCCGACATTCTCGCAGCCTGCGGATGCGACCAGGCGCAGGGCTTCCTGTGGAGCGGGCCCTTGAGCGCGCATGAGGCAAGCAAGCTGTTCTTCGCCGATGGGCGGTTCGAACGGCATGGCGGCGCAGTCTTCTCGGCTAACGCCTGAAACGAATTTCGAGAGGCTGCGGGGCAGCGGCTGTCGAGCGCAGGCGGAACTCCGTCGGTGTCCCGAGAGGAAGCGGCTTGCCATCCTGCAGAGCCGCGGACAGGGGCCGCGCCGTGCGAAAGACTCGATCCCTGTGTAGCCGGGGCGGCAGCATCAGAGAAATGCGCTCGGCGATGGACAGGCGGGTCAGGACGGGTCCGGCGTTGGTGGCGAAGAGCATCTCATCGCTCCTCCTCACCTCGATCCAGTCCTGCTTCCGGACAAGGCGCAAAGAGCCGCCAGGGAAATGAAGCGGCCCGATCTCCCTGTCGGGACCCGTGGTTCGCAAGCACCAGCCCTGCCAGGGATCGACGTCGACGACATGGGCAAGGGCCATGAGGGGCATGAGCGCGGTCCAGCTGTAAAAAGGATCGGTGTCCGGCTGATCGAGAGCATCTCCGGCGACGGCGTTGAAATTCTCAGGCGCCAAGCGCGCCCGCCAGTGCTTGAGGAAGAGCCGCTCGCTCTTGCGGCGCAGGTCATCGGCGGCGGAGAGGCCATGCCGCTTGAGGCCGAGCCAGACGAGCCAGTTGAGAATCGGCCAGATGCGCCCGCGCCAATAAACATTGTCGGCAAAGGCCGGGTCGCGTCGCGCCACCGAGGGCAATCCCCACCTGCCGCCAAAGGCCTTGGGGTCGGACAGGTGGCGCTGCAGCGCCTTCGCCTGCGAGGCGGTGGCGGCACCGCAGAGCAGCGGGAAAAAGCTCGTGGGGCTCACGCTTGATACAAAAGCGCCGCTCCACAGACGATTGGCGAAGATGCTGCGCTGCTCGTCCCAGAAATGGCTGGAAATGCGCGCACGATGAGCCTCCGCGCGGGCATGATGAACGCTCGCCTCGGTCTCGCGTCCCAATGCATCGGCGAGAAGCCCCAGCATCTCCGCATCGAGCGCGATGAGGCTGTTCAAGCCGACATCGGCGCAATCGAGCGTGCGGGCGCTTTCCACCCAGCTTGCCTCGTCATGGACGGGTGAATTGTCCATGAAAGACTCATTCTTGGCCGCGAGCTTGGTGCCGACATAGAGCCCGTCACCCGAGGGAGAGGAGCCATATTCGAGAAGGCCGTCGCCATTGCCGTCGCGGAAGCGCCACCACCAGAGGTGATTGCGCAGAAGCGGCTCATAGGCCCGGGCGATCAGGTTCTGCGCGCCGGTGCGCAGGTAGATGAGCCAGACAATGAGGCTCACGATTGGCGGCTGCGAGCGGTCGATCCAGGCGTCCTTGCCGGTCAGCAGGCAGGGAAAGTTCCCATCCGGCGTCTGGGCGGCGAGAAGCGCGTCGATGTTCTCCTGTGCCTGCTCGAGGCCGAAGAGCGAATGAACGAGGGCGCTCACGGCCGTATCGGTGAGCCAGAGGCCGAAGCCGCCGAATTTCTCGAGATCCCAATTGCGGCTGCAGCTCGTGTAGGAGCGCTTGTTGATCGCGTCCCACACGGTGTTCCAGGCGACGATGTCGCGCGCCGCCTCGAGAAGATTGTCTGTCTCTTGTGCCGAGACAGGCGCCGCAGACAGGCCAGCCTGCGCCTTCACAAAAGCTTCGTTGAGAGTCTTGGCGTGGGCGATGGCGAATTGATTGGCCGGCGCGTGGTCGAGATTGAAGCGCAGCACCAAGAAGCGGCCTTTTTCAGCGCGCGAGGCGAGATGCCAGTAGCCATGATGATCGAACTCCTCGACGAGAGCGGCCAGGTTTGCATGCGCCGTTGCAAGGAGCGGCGGCGTGCGACAGGCGACAGCGAAGACGCCGCCATGGCAATGTATGTGAAGCGTGTTCCCCGCGCGGTCGAAACGCCATTCCTCGTCGGTCGGCGAGGAAAAGCAGAGATTGAACCAGAAACGCAGGCCCCATTCTCCAAGAGCCTTGGTCATCCACGATCCCAGGACGGTTGCGGGTGCGGGCTTGCGATAGGACCATTGCAGGCGCGTGCCGGCATGGCAAAGCTCGAGGTCGACGAAGGCAGAATCGATCGCGTGTGCGCCGAGGACGAGGGCGGGACCGGGCGGGAAGGCGGTGGCCTTGCGCGCGCTCGCCGCATAGGCGACCGGTGTCACGCGAATGCCTGAAGGAAGATGCATGAACTCTGCGGGCCTCGCCGCATCCCAGGTGGACCAATGGCGAGTCTGAGGAAGAGCTTCGGATGTCATGGCTCGACCGGAACGGTGTGCTCAGGCGCCCAGGCCACGACGACCGGGCTGCCGGGCGGCAGGACATCGCCTTTTCGATTCTGGATGAAGGCGAGAAGCGGTGTCGAACCCTGGCTTGGCACAGCGATGCGATAGGTGACGCTCGCGCCGGAATAGATGGCCTGAACGATCGTGCCAGAAAGGCGGTTGGCAAGCTCCGGCGGCGGGGACTCGGTCCCGGCGAGGACAAGCATCTTCTCGGGCCGGACGATGACATGCCGGCTCGCGCCGGCGGCGATCAGGCGCGTGCCGTCGTCCAGAATGAGCATGCCGTCGGCGCGTCGGCCGGCGAAGATATTGGCGTCGCCCAGAAACTGAGCGGCGAAGATCGTCGCCGGCCGCTCATAGACCTCTGCCGGCGGACCGACGGCGATCAGCCTTCCCTGGTCGATGATGGCGATGCGATCGGACAGGGTGAGCGCTTCCTCCTGGTCATGGGTGACGAAGATGGTGGTGACGCCGGTTTTGCGCTGGATTTCCTTGAGCTCCACCTGCATCTCCTGGCGCAGACGGCGGTCGAGCGCGCCCAGGGGCTCGTCGAGCAGGAGGACCTTGGGCCCCGTGATAAGGGCGCGGGCGAGAGCGACGCGCTGCTGCTGACCGCCTGAAAGTTCGCGCGGCTTCCTGGCGCCAAGGCCGGGAAGGCGCACGAGGCGCAGCATCTCCTCGACACGCTTGCCGCGCTCGGCCGACGGCGCGCCGCGGACGCTCAGGCCGAAGGCAATATTGCCGGCGACAGTGAGATTGGGAAACAGCGCATAGTTCTGGAACACCATGCCGATCGAGCGGCGATGCACGGGAATGTTGTCGACGCGCAGGCCATCGAAGCTGATGGCGCCCTCATCCGGCTCGACGAAACCGGCGACCGCCCTGAGCAGCGTGGTCTTGCCGGAGCCGGAGGGGCCGAGCAGGCCGAAGAACTCGCCGTCGCGAAAGGACACGGATACGCGGTCGAGGGCGGCGAGACTGCCATAGCGCTTGGTGACGCCCTCAACCTCGACGCTGCTCATCAGCGCTCCCCGCCGAAGCGATATTGCCTTGCGACGAGCAGCATGAGTCCCATGGACACCAGAATGATCACCGTCGAAATGGCGTTGATCTCGGGTGTGAAGCCCTTGCGGATGGATGTGTAGATCTCCACGGGCAGGGTGGAGGTGCCGGGCGGGGCGAGGAAATATGAGATGACGAACTGGTCGAAGGAGACGGCGAAGGCGAAGAGGGCGCCAGCGACGATGCCGGGGCTCAGGGCCGGAACGGTGATGCGCCAAAAGCTTTGCCAGGGACTTGCGCCCAGGCTCGCAGCGGCCTCTTCGAGAATTGTTCCGTGCGCCTTCAGCCGCGCGCCCACGACGATCATGACATAGGGAATAGAGAGGGCGACATGGCCGAGGAGTATGGCGTGAAGGCCTCGGCCGATTCCGGACCAGAAAAAGAAAATCAACATTGAAGTCCCGATGATTAACCACGGGATGGTTATCGGGGGGAGAAGAAGCAGCTCGAGGAATTGCCGGCCAGGGAATTCGTACCGGTTCAAACCGATGGCGCCCAAGGTGCCGAGGCAGGTCGCGATCACCGTGTTGGCGAGCGCGATAAGAATGCTGTTACGGCCCGCTGCGAGCAATTTTTCGTTCTGCAATAGAGCCTTAAACCATATTGTGTCGAATTCGAAGGGGAATTCGTAGAGCGGAGAGGCGTTGAAGGCCATGAGCATCATCACGCCGATGGGCAGGTAAAGAAACAGAAGAATGGCTGCGAGATAGATGCCGGTGAGCTTTCTGGCCATGGAGGTCAGCGCCAGTAGCGGCGGAGAATCGGGGATGCGGCGAGCAACAGGCTCAGGACGATCGCCAGCATCAAGAAGGAGAGGGCCGCGCCCAGGGGCCAGTTGAACACGGCGGTGAACTGATTCTCGATGATGGGCCCCAGCATGATGGCGTTCTTGCCGCCCAGGATGCGCGGCTCCATGAAAGATCCAATGACCGGAACGAAAATGAGAATGACCGCTGCGACGACGCCTGGAACGCTCAAGGGCAGGGTGATGCGCAGGAAGGCCTCAAAAGGCGAGGCGCCAAGACTCCTCGCCGCCTCGATCAGCGCGTCGTCGATCGACTGGAGGGAGATGTAGCAGGTCAGGATCGCATAGGGCAGATAAGCGTGGACGAGGCCGATGACGATCGCCCAATAGGTGAACAGCAGACCGACATCGCCGCGCAGGACCATGGTCCAGGAAAAGGTTCGAACGAGGGCGTTGCTCCAGAAAGGCAGTATCACGAGAAGGAACAGCGCCTCGCGCCAGCGGCCGGCAACGAGGCGCGCGAGACCATAGGCCGCGGGATAGCC